>JAJYTL010000216.1 GCA_021793055.1 Pseudomonadota bacterium | reverse complement strand
ATGACTTCAAGGCGATGCAGGCGCGCGGCACGTTCGGCGCGCGGCTCAAGAAGTTCAGCGCTGATTATCCCATCCTGCTGACCCCGACCTTGCCGATCCCGGCCTTTACCGCCGGCTTGATCGCGCCCGAGGCGCTCGGCGAGCCGGAGGAGTCCTGGCCGGTCTGGACGCCCTTCAGCTATCCCTTCAACCTGAGCCAGCAGCCGGCGGCGACGGTGCCTTGCGGCTTCACCAAGGCCGGCTTGCCGGTCGGACTGCAGATCGTCGGGCCGATGTACGACGACACGCTCGTGCTGCGCGCCGCCCGCGCTTTCGAGACGGCGCGGCCCTGGGTCAAAAGCTACCAGCGGATACCGGGGATTCTCAAGGCCGCGGCATCCTGAGCGCGGCGGCCGATTCGGCGCGCCGTTCGCGGACAACTTGATCGGGAATGACGCAGCGGGCCGGATGGTCTTCCGAAGACGATCCGGCCCGTTGCGGAAACTGGCTCCCCGGGCCGGACTCGAACCAGCGACGCGGTGGTTAACAGCCACCTGCTCTACCACCTGAGCTACCGGGGATCAGGGGGTCTTCAAAGGAGCCGGGTTATAGCAGAGCGCGACGGCCGGCGCCAGCCCTTGAGCGCGGTTTTGTGGTTCTTTTCCGGCTTTGGTCGGCGGCGCTCTTTCGCCCGCTCTAGGGTTTGCGGTCCGGCAAGCTGCAGGCTATGGTAGCGGCCGATTTTCGCCGGCCCGTTCCCGGTGGCTTGAGCCCGGCAGGCGGCGGGCGCCGCCGCCCCAAGGGCGCATGTGGAGTGATCGGTGACCGATTTTATCCGTGAAATCGAAGAGGACATTCGCCGCGAGCGGCTGGAGAAGCTGTGGAAGCGCTACGGCGTCTATCTCATCGCGGCCGGCGTTCTCATCGTCGCCCTTGCCGCCGGCTGGACCGGCTGGCAGCGCTACCGCAGCCATCAGATCGCCCAGGACAGCATCCTTTACGCGGCGGCGGCGAATCTGGCGCGAGCCGGCAAGCCGGCTGCCGCCGCGGCGGCCTTCGCCAAGATCGCGGCCGACGGCCGTGGCGGCTATCGCGTTCTGGCCGGATTGCGTGCGGCCGGCGCCTATCTCGCGGCCGGCGATCGCAAAGCCGCGATCGCAGCCTACGACCGGCTGGCCCAGGATTCCTCGGTCGACGCCCGTTACCGCGACCTCGCCCGTTACCTCTCGGTGCTGAACCGTGCCGACAGCGTCAAGCCCGAAGTGCTCGAAGCCGAGCTTCGGCCATTGCTGCAAAAGGACGATCCGTGGCGCTTTTCGGCCCGCGAGTTGATGGCGGTGCTGGAGCTGAAAGCCGGCGACAAGAAGGCGGCGGCGCGCGATTTCGGCGCTCTCGCCAACGATCTGCAAGCGCCGGTGGGCCTCCGCGAGCGGGCGGCGGGGATGCATGCGGCCTTGACCGAGGCGAAGTAAATGCTTCGCCGGTCGGGTTTTGCGTTGGTGCTGTGCCTTGTCTCGGGCCTGCTTTCGGGTTGCAGCCTGTTTCCGAGCTATTTCGGCACGTCGAACAAGATTCCGCTGCCGGGCAAGCGGGTGCCGATCCTCGCCAGCGAAACGACGCTGAAGCCCGATCCGACCCTGGCGTCGGCGCCGGTGCTGCTGCCGGTTCCCTACGTCAACCCGACCTGGCCGGAAACCGGCGGCTACCCCAGTCATGCCATGTATCATTTGGCGCTCGGGCCGACGCCGCACGAGATCTGGCGCACCTCGGTCGGCGAGGCCGGCTATGAGAACACCGGGCTGTTCGCCGAGCCGGTGGTCGGCGGCGGCCGCGTCTATACGATGGACGCCTATCCCGACGTCGACGCCATCGACGCCAAATCGGGACGCCACCTCTGGCGGATCGACCTCAAGCCCTCGCGGATGCAGAGCGGCGTGGTCGGCGGCGGGCTGGCGTACTCTTACGGGACTATTTATGCGACAACGGCTTACGGGCAAGTCTTCGCAATTTCAGCGAAGACGGGAAAGGTACTCTGGCACTATACGGCAGGCATTCCCTTCCGCTCCGGGCCGACCGTCGATGGCGCCCGCGTCTACGCGATCACCAACGATAACCAGCTCTATGCCTTTTCGGCCAAGGACGGCAAGGTGCTGTGGAGCTATATCGGGGTGCCGGAACCGGCGGTCATGGTGGGGGGCGCCAGTCCGGCGGTGGCGGACGGCGTTGTCGTCGCGGCGTTCTCGTCGGGCGATCTGGTGGCGCTGCGGGCCGACGACGGCAGCGTCTTGTGGACCACGCCGCTGGTTCGTCCGCAACGATCGAGCGCCGTCGGCACCATTACCGACATCGATGGCGAGCCCGTGATCGACCGCGGCCGCATCTTTGCGATCAGCCACGCCGGGATCATGGCCTCGGTCGATCTACAAACCGGCGAACGCATCTGGGTCAAGGACGTTTCCGGCGTTCAGACCCCCTGGGCGGCGGGCGAATTCGTCTATGTGGTGACTACGAAAGGCGAGGTGCTCTGCGTCTCCGCCGCCGACGGGCGGATCAAGTGGAACACCCAGCTCTCCCAGTACCTGGACGCCAAGGACAAGACAGGGCTGATCGTCTGGCGCGGGCCGTTACTTGCTGGCAATCGGTTGATTCTCGTTTCAAATTATGGGTATGCAGTCGTTCTTTCGCCTTATACTGGAGAATTATTGGGCGAGATGAAGTTATCCGGTTCGGCATCGCTGCCGCCGGTGGTGGCGAACAAGACGCTCTATATTCTGACCAACAACGCGACGCTCATCGCTCTCCAGTGACACGGACGGTCGCTCCATTGGCATGGACTGTCGCTATCGTCGGTAGGCCCAATGTGGGTAAGTCGACCCTGTTCAACCGGCTCATCGGCCGGCGCTTGGCGCTGGTCGACGATCAGCCCGGGGTGACGCGCGACCGCCGCGAGGGGGATGCGCGGCTGGGATCGCTGAAATTTCGCGTCGTCGATACTGGCGGGCTTGAGGAAGGGCCGGACAAGAGCATCGCAGCCCGCATCCGCCAGCAGAGCGAAGCCGCGGTCCGCGAGGCCGACGTCACGCTGTTCGTCGTCGACGCCCGCAGCGGGGTTACCCCGCTCGATCAGCATTTCGCGCGCTGGCTGCGGAAAAGTGGGCGGCCGGTGATCCTGGTCGCCAACAAATACGAAGGTCGCCTCGGCGAGGCCGGCTTGGCCGACGCCTTCAGCCTCGGGCTCGGCGAGGCGGTGCCGATTTCGGCCGCCCATGGCGAGGGCTTGGCCGATCTCTATCAGGCCGTGCGCGAAAAGCTCCCGGCCGAGGCGCAAGCGCCGGCCGCGGTGGAAACCGAAGCCGAAGCCGAAACCGCGGCGCCCGAGGGTCCGATCCAATTGGCCATCGTCGGCCGGCCGAATGTCGGCAAGTCGACCCTGGTGAACCGCCTGGTCGGTTCGGAGCGGCTTCTGGTCGGGCCCGAGCCCGGCCTGACGCGCGATTCTATTGCCGTGGACTGGCGTTACAAGGGCCGCGGCGTCCGCCTTGTCGATACCGCCGGTCTGCGCCGCCAGGCCAAGGTTCACGACCGGATCGAGAGGTTCGCCGCGGCGGACACCCGGCGCACGATCGATTATGCCGAGGTTGTCGTCATCGTCATCGACGGCACGCAGCCGCTGGAGAAACAGGACCTCGCAATTGCGGGCCGCGCGATCGAGGAAGGCCGGGCCGTGGTGCTCGCGGTCAACAAATGGGACCTCGTCGCCGACCGCGCCCGGGCCTTGGCGGCGCTGCAGGAGCGTCTGGAAAAAAGCCTGCCGCAGGTGCGAGGGCTTGCCATCGTGCCGCTCTCGGGCCTGACCGGCTGGCACGTCGAGCGCCTGATGCCGGCGGTGCTGCAAGCCTTTGAGCGCTGGAACCGCCGGGTGCCGACGTCGCGGCTCAACCGCTGGCTTGCTGCGGCGGTTGAGAACCATCCTCCGCCGGCGGTGGCGGGCCGCCGGCTCCGCCTTCGTTACGCCGTGCAGGTCAAGGCGCGGCCGCCGACCATCGCGATTTTTGCCAATCATGTCGAGGCGCTGCCGGCGGCCTATTTGCGCTATCTCGCGAACGGCTTGCGCGAGGCCTTCGACCTCCCGGGCGTGCCGATCCGCTTTCATTTGCGTAAAGGCGAAAATCCCTACGTTGAGGACTAACGCCGAGCCTAGCGGCGCGAATCCCTCGTGCGGTGGTTTCGGCCCCCCATCGCAACATGAATATTTTTATATATTCGTATGTATTATAAGAAGATTTTATTCTAGGCGGGCCGCAAAAGACTCTAGCCGTGGCTCGGATCGGCTGGCGCCGTTTGGCCCTCGGCGGGCCAGTTGTCCGCTGCGACCCACTGGCCATGTACGGTCGAGCCCGTTTCCGCCAAGGCGACGAAGGCTTCGGCCACGGCCTCCGGCGGTTTCAGCTTGTCCTTGTCCTCGCCCGGGAAGGCCTGCAGCCGCATGGCGGTGCGGGTCGGGCCCGGGTCGATCACATTGACCCGGACATTGGTATTCACGGTTTCGGCGGCATAGGTCATGGCAAGCGATTCGAGCGCCGCCTTGCTTGCCGCATAGGCGCCCCAATAGGGCACGAAGCGCCGCGTGACGCCCGAGGTCACGAACAGCGCGCGGCCTGCGGGCGATCGCCGAAGCAACGGGTCGACGGCCCGGATCAGGCGCCAGTTCGCCGTTACGTTCAGGTTGAAGACTTTCTCCCAAAGGTCTGGTGGGTAAAGTTGAATTGGTGTCAGGCGTCCGAGCATGGCGGCGTTGCCGACGAGAATGTCGAGGCGTCCGAAGCGCTCCAGGAGCGGCGCCGCCAGGGCATCGATCTTTTCCGTTTCGCCGAGGTCCATCGGCACCAGGGTGGCGCCGCCGCCGGCGCTGCGGATCTCGTCGTCGATTTCCTCGAGGCCGCCGACGGTGCGGGCGACGAGGATGAGATGGGCGCCTTCGGCGGCGAAGCGCCGCGCGACGGCGGCGCCGATGCCGCGCGAGGCGCCGGTCACGAGCGCGATGCGGCCTTCAAGGCGACGGGAGGGAGAACCGGACACAGGCGATATCCTTAAGGCTTGGGCTTGCGACAGGCCGCGCGACGGCCGGGCGGTTAGGCGTGTTCGGTCAGGAGCGAAAGCTGGCCGCTTGGCCGGCCCTTCTCGTGATCGATCAGGGGAATCGGATACTCCCCAGAAAAGCAGGCATCGCAGAAGCGCCGACCGAGGCCGTCGCGGCCGGGCTCGCCCATGGCCCGATAGAGCGCGTCGAGGGAGATGAAGGCAAGGCTGTCGACCCCGATCGCCCGACGCATGCTCTCGACATCGTGGTGAGCGGCGAGAAGGTCGTCGCGGTCCGGCGTATCGACGCCGTAGAAGCAGGAGTGGGTGGTCGGCGGGCTTGCGATCCGCATATGGACCTCGCGGGCGCCGGCCTCGCGCACCATGGAGACGATCTTGGTCGAAGTGGTACCGCGCACGATCGAATCGTCGACCAGGATCACCCGTCGGCCTTCGAGATAGACGCGATTGGCGTTGTGCTTGAGGCGCACGCCGAGATGGCGGATCTGGTCCTCGGGCTCGATGAAGGTGCGGCCGACATAGTGGTTGCGGATGATGCCGAACTCGAAGGGAATGCCGCTTTCCCGCGAGTAGCCGATGGCAGCCGGGACGCCCGAATCGGGCACCGGCACGATCACGTCGGCGGCGACCGGGTGTTCGCGCGCCAGTTCGTAGCCGATGCGCTTGCGGGCTTCGTAGACGCTTCTGCCCTCGACCAGCGAGTCGGGGCGGGCGAAATAGATGTACTCGAAGACGCAGAAGCGGGGGGGGGTCGGCGGGAAGGGGTGGTGGCTGGTGATGCCCTCGG
>JAJYTL010000002.1 GCA_021793055.1 Pseudomonadota bacterium | reverse complement strand
GCCCTGGCGCTGCCAGCGCCCGACAGGGAGAAGCAGATTGCGTCTCGCTGAGCTCATAGCCGGCGATGCCCGGATCTGCGGCGGCAATCCCGAGATCAGCGGGCTTGCGGCCGACAGCCGCCAAGTGCGGCCGGGCTATCTCTTTGCCGCGCTTTCCGGTCATACGCGGAACGGGGCCGAGTTCATCGACGAGGCTGTCGCCAGGGGCGCGGTCGCGGTTCTCGCGGCGCCGGACGCCCTGGCGCGCCATGGCGAGATCGCGGCGGTTTCGGACGTAAATCCGCGCCGGCGTCTGGCCGCGCTCGCGGCGCGCTTCTACGGCAACCGGCAACCGGCGACGGTCGCGGCCGTCACCGGCACCAACGGCAAGACGTCGGTGGTCTCCTTCGCGGCGCAACTCTGGGGCCGGCTCGGCCGCAAGGCGGCCTCGCTCGGGACCTTGGGCGTGAGGGCGCCGGGTTTCGAGATGCCGCTCCCCCACACTACGCCCGAGCCGGTGAGCCTGCACCGTATCCTGGCCGAACTCGCGGCCAAGGACATCGGCTGCCTCGCCATCGAGGCCTCGAGCCACGGTCTCGACCAATATCGCTTGGACGGCGTCGCCCTCAGCGCTGCGGGCTTCACCAACCTGACCCGCGACCATTTCGATTATCACGCCGGTGCCGAGGCTTATCTCAAGGCTAAGCTGCGGCTGTTCGAGGATCTGCTGCCGCCCGGGGGCCGCGCGGTGATCAACGCCGACGCGGACGTCTTCCCCGCCTTCGCCGCCGTCTGCCAGCGGCGCAAGCACCACCTGATCACCTACGGCCGCAAGGGCGTCGGGCTGAAGCTGCTTGATCTGACGCCGGAGCCGACCAGCCAGATTCTTCGCCTTGATGCCTTCGGCCGCACTGTCGATGTCCGCCTGCCGCTGGTCGGGGCCTTTCAGGCGATGAACGCGTTGTGCGCGCTCGGGCTGGTCGCCGAGGCGCAGAATATCGATCCGCTGGTCGAAGGGTTGGAGAACCTGCGCGGCGTGCCGGGCCGGCTCGAGCGGGTCGGCACCCAGGCCTCGGGCGCCCCGGTCTATGTCGATTACGCCCATACCCCGGACGCGCTGGAGACCGTGCTGAAAGCGCTGCGTCCGCATGCCAAGGGCCGCCTCGTCGTCGTCTTCGGCTGCGGCGGTGACCGCGACCGCGGCAAGCGGCCGGCCATGGGGCGCGTCGCCTGCGCCCATGCCGATGCCGTCATCGTCACCGACGACAACCCGAGGAGCGAGCCGCCGGAGGCGATCCGCCGCGCCATTCTCGAAGCCTGCACGCGGGCCGAGGAGGTCGGCGACCGCCGCGCCGCGATCGGCAACGCGATTGCCGGCCTCGCCGCCGGCGACGTGTTGGTCGTCGCCGGCAAGGGGCATGAGCGCGGCCAGATCGTCGGCGACAAGGTGCTGCCTTTCGATGACCGCCAGGTGGCGCGGGAATGCCTCGTCGGCTACGGGGGGGCGGCGGAATGAGCGGCGGCGCGCTATGGACCGCGGCGAGCGCGGCGGCGGCGACCGGCGGGCGCGGCCGCGGCGATTGGAGCGCGACCGGGGTCGCCATCGACAGCCGGACGCTGAGCCCGGGCGATCTCTTCGTCGCGCTGAAGGGACCGCGCTTCGACGGCCACGATTTCCTTGCCGATGCCGCGGCGAAGGGCGCTGCGGCGGCGCTGGTGAGCCGCGTGCCCGACGATGCGCCGGCCGCGCTGCCGCTTCTCCTTGTGTCCGATGCCGAAGCCGGCCTGGAGCGGCTTGCGGCGGCGGCGCGTCATCGCCTCTGCGGTCGGGTGATCGCGGTCACGGGCAGCGCCGGCAAGACCGGCACCAAGAACGCGCTCGCCCACGTGCTCGGGGCCCAGGGTCCGACCCATGCCTCGCGCGCCAGCCTGAACAACCAATGGGGCGTGCCGCTCAGCCTGGCGCGCACGCCGGCCGAGGCCGCCTTTGCCGTCTACGAGATCGGCATGAACCACGCCGGCGAGATCGCGCCGCTCTCCGCCCTGGTCAGGCCGCATGTCGCAATCATCACCACGGTCGAGGCCGCGCATCTTGAATTCTTCCCCTCGGTCGCGGCGATCGCCGAAGCCAAGGCTGAGATTTTTTCCGGCCTCGAATCTCACGGCACGGCGGTGATCAACCGCGACAATCCGTATTTCGCGCTTCTTGCCGAGCGGGCGCGCGGCCACGGCGCAAGCGTCGTCGGCTTCGGTTTCGACGCGGCGGCGGACGCGCGGGTGACCAAGGTCGCGCTGCATCCCGAATGTTCCTGCGTTTCGGCCGAGGTGACGGGACAGGCCATCACCTACAAGGTTGGGCGGCCGGGGCGTCACTGGGTGATGAACAGCCTCGCCGTCCTGGCCACGGCCAAGGCGGTCGGTGCCGATATCGGCCTCGCCGGGCTCAGCCTCGCCGGGCTCGAGCCCGAGGCCGGACGGGGTCGCCGGCAAAGCCTCGATTTCGGCGATGGCGCGATCGAGCTCGTCGACGATAGCTACAACGCCAATCCGGCTTCCATGCGGGCCGCTTTTGAAGTCTTCGGCGCGATGGCAAAGCCGCCGCGCGCGCGGCGCATCGCGGTTCTCGGCGACATGCTGGAGCTCGGGTCCGCGGCGCCGGCGCTGCATGCGGCGCTCGCCGAGGACATCGAAAGGTCCGGCATCGATCTGGTGTTCACGGCTGGGCCGGCGATGGCGGCGCTGCACGAAGCTCTGTCCGCGAGCCGGCGGGGTGTGCACGCCGCCGCCGCCGCCGAGCTCGTCACGCCGTTGATCGATACCTTGAGGCCGGGCGATTTGGTGCTGGTCAAGGGTTCGCACGGCAGCCGCATGCGCGACGTCTTGGCGGGGCTCATCCAGCGTTCCGCCCCGCCCCGGGCGGCACATGCTTAACGAGAGAAAGGCCGAGCGCCGCAATGCTCTTCGATCTGCTCTATCCGCTGTCGCGGGACTACAAGATATTCAACCTCTTCCGGTATCTGAGCTTCCGGACCGAGGGCGCGGTGCTGACGGCGCTTCTGGTGAGTTTTCTGCTCGGCCCGCGGGTGATCGGCTGGCTGCGCGCCCGCCAGCGCCTCGGGCAGCCGATCCGGGCCGATGGGCCGCAGAGCCATCTGACTTCGAAGAAGGGGACGCCGACGATGGGCGGCTTCCTCATTCTTCTCGGCATCTTCGTCGGCACGCTGCTGTGGGCGGATCTGCGCAACCGCTTCATCTGGGCGGTGCTGCTGGTGACCATGGGCTTCGGCATGATCGGCTTCGCCGACGACCTCCTGAAGGTGACGCGGCACAACGTGCGCGGCATTCCGGGCAAGCTCAAGCTGCTGTTGGAGGTTCTGTTCGCCGCGCTGGCGATGGTCCTGATCGTCTATGTCACGACGCCGCCCTTTGCGACGACGCTCGACATTCCCTTCTTCAAGCGGGTGAGCATCGAACTGGGGTGGTTCTTCATTCCTTTCGCGGTCTTCGTCATCGTCGGCGCCTCGAACGCGGTCAACTTGACCGACGGGCTGGACGGACTTGCCATCGTGCCGGTGATGATCGCCTCGGCGACCTTCGGGCTGATCGCCTATCTCGTCGGCAACGCGGTCTTCGCCAATTATCTCGAGTTGCATTTCATTCCGGGCGCGGGCGAGCTGGCGGTGTTCTGCGGCGCGTTGGTGGGATCGGGACTCGGCTTCCTTTGGTACAACGCGCCTCCAGCGATGGTGTTCATGGGCGATACCGGCTCGCTCGCGATCGGCGGCGCGCTTGGCATTGTCAGCGTGGTGACAAAGAACGAGTTGGTGCTGGCGATCGTCGGCGGTCTTTTCGTGCTCGAGACCATTTCGGTGGTCGTCCAGGTCGTGTCGTTCAAGTTGACCGGGCGGCGCGTCTTCCGCATGGCGCCGCTGCATCATCATTTCGAGCAGAAAGGTTGGGCCGAGCCGACCGTGGTCATCCGTTTCTGGATCATTGCCGTGATTTTGGCGCTGATCGGTCTCGCGACCTTGAAGTTGAGGTAAAGGCATTGATTCCCGTCTTGCGATTTTCCGGTCAAAGCGTCGCCGTCCTCGGGCTCGGCCGGAGCGGGCTCGCCGCCGCGCGCGCCCTTCGAGCGGGCGGCGCCGAGGTCCTGGTCTGGGACGACAAGACGAAGACGCCAGCGGCGGACGGGTTTGAGATGCGCGATCCAGCGACCTTGGATTGGCGTACCATGGCCGCCCTGATCCTGAGCCCCGGGATTCCCTTCACCCATCCCGAGCCTCATCCGGCGGTGCGGCAGGCGGCGGCGGCGGGCGTGCCCGTGATCGGCGATATCGAGCTTTTCCTCGCCGCGAAATCGGAGGCCAAGCTCGTTGGCGTCACCGGCACCAACGGCAAGTCGACGACCACGGCTCTGATCGGCCATATCCTGAGCACGGCGGGTCGGGAGACCGAGGTCGGCGGCAATCTCGGCACCGCGGCGCTCGATCTGGCGCCGCTCGGGGCCGACGGCATTTACGTTCTCGAGCTTTCGACCTTCCAGATCGATCTCGCTCCGTCGCTCGCCTGCGATGTCGCGGTGCTGCTCAACGTTTCGCCCGATCACCTCGATCGGCATGGCTCGATGGAGCGCTACGTGGCGCTGAAGCGGCGCATCTTTGATCATCCCAGAGCCACCGAGACGGCGGTGATCGGCGTCGACGACGGCTACGGGCAAGCGATCGGACGCGCGCTGCAGGCGGCCGGTCGCTGCCAGGTGGTGCCGGTCTCGATCACGCGGCCGTTGGCGGATGGCATTTCGGTGCGCGAGGGCGCGCTGTTCGAGGAAGGCGCGCTCAGGCCGAGCCTTCGCCTTGACGACATTCCGGCCCTGCCCGGGCGGCACAATTGGCAAAATGCCGCCTGCGCCTTCGCCGCGACCCGCGCCCTTGGCCTCAAGACGGCGGCGATCGAGGCTGGCCTTCGCAGCTTTCCCGGCCTCGCGCACCGGCTCGAGTTGATCGCCGAGATCGACGGCATCCGCTTCCTCAACGATTCGAAGGCGACCAATGCCGATGCCACCCGCACGGCGCTCGCTTGTTACGACACCATTTACTGGATCGCCGGCGGGCTGCCGAAGGCGGGCGGGATCGCCGGCCTTGAGGATCTATTCCCGCGCCTGCGCACCGCCTTCCTGATCGGCGAGGCGGCGGCGGCCTTCGCGAAAACTCTCGAAGGCCACGTGCCGGTGCGCCAGTGCGGCACCCTCGATCGCGCCGTCCGCGAGGCCTATGACGCGGCGCGGGCGGATGGCCGTCGCGACGCCGTGGTGCTGCTGTCGCCGGCTTGCGCCTCCTACGATCAGTTCGCCAATTTCGAGGAACGGGGCGATGCCTTCCGCGATATCGTGCGCGCCCTGGCCGTCGAAGGCGGAACCGCTACGGGAGGGCGTTCGTGATGGCGCTGTCCCGCACCGATACCAGCATCGTCGCCCGCTGGTGGTGGACCGTCGATCGGCTGCTCCTGAGCGCGCTGCTGAGCCTCATCGCCATCGGCTTCGTGCTTATCCTGGCCGCGAGCCCGGCGGTCGCCATCCGGCTCGGCTTGGCGCCGCTGTATTTCATCGAGCATCAGCTGGTCTATATCCCGCCGGCGCTGTTCATCATGTTCGTGACCTCGCTGGCCTCGGTCGAGCAGGTGCGCTGGATGGGCATCGTTGGCTTCGTCGTGTTTCTGCTGTTGAGCGCGCTCGCCATCCTCGTCGGCCAGGATATCAACGGTGCCCGCCGCTGGCTCAATGTCTTCGGCGTCAGCTTGCAGCCCTCGGAGTTCATTAAGCCGTGCTACGCGGTGCTGATGGCGTGGCTGCTTACCGAGCAGAAGCGCAATCCGGCGTTTCGCGGCAATCTCATCGCCGTGGGAGCGACCCTCGCGCTCCTGGTGGTACTGTTCCTGCAGCCCAATATCGGCCTTTCGGTGATCATCATCGCGGTCGGCCTGGCGCAATTCTTCATCGCCGGCCTCTCCATGCCGTTGGTCGGCGCCGGGCTTGCCTTCGGTCTCGCCGGTCTCGGCCTCGCCTATGTCATGCTCCCCCACGTCGCCGCGCGCATCGACCACTTTCTCGATCCCACCGGCGCCGGCAACTATCAGATCGATCGCGCGTTGCAGGCGTTTCAGGCCGGCGGCCTGTTCGGACGCGGCCCCGGCGAGGGCGTGGTGAAGACGACGCTGCCCGACGCCCATACCGATTTCATCTTTGCCGTGGCCGGCGAGGAGTTCGGCTTCATCGTCTGCCTGATCATCGTGCTGCTGTTCGCCTTCGTGGTGTTGCGCGGGCTGAGCCGTGTGTTCTCGGAGAACAATTTCTTCGTCATGCTGGCGGGTTCCGGCATTCTGGTGCAGTTCGGCCTGCAGGCCGTGATCAACATCAGCGTCAACCTGCGCCTCATTCCGGACAAGGGCGAGACGCTGCCTTTTATCTCCTATGGCGGCTCGGCGCTGCTCGCCATGGCGCTCGGTATGGGCATCGTGCTGGCCTTGACGCGCCTGCACCCGACCCTGGAGCGGCGGCTATGACGGCGGCGCCGATCATGCTGGCCGCCGGCGGCACCGGCGGCCATCTGTTCCCCGCCGAGGCGCTCGCCGCCGCGCTCAAGGCGCGCGGCCGGCCGGTGATGCTGGTGACCGACCGGCGGAGCGCCGATTACGGCAGCCGCTTTCCGGATGCCGCCGTCCATGTCATCCGCTCGGGCACCCCGACCGGCGCCGGCGCCGTGGGCCGGGTACTGGCCCTCGGCCAGGTCGCCGCCGGCACGCTGGCGGCGGGACGGCTGTTGAAACGGCTTCGTCCGGCGGCGGCTCTGGGCTTCGGCGGCTATCCGTCGCTGCCCGGAATGTTGGCTGCAATCCGGCTCGGATTGCCGACCGCAATCCATGAGCAGAACGCGGTCCTCGGCCGCGCCAACCGGCTGCTTGCCCCGCGCGTGGCCAAGATCGCCACCGCCTTTGCCGAGGTCGAGCGGCTGCGCCCGGCCGATCGCGGCAAGCTCGCCCTCACCGGCAATCCGGTGCGTCCGGCGTTCCGGGCCGTGCGCCAAAGCGCCTACGCGCCGCCGGCGGCAGCGGACGCGATCCGGATCCTGGTCCTCGGCGGCAGCCAGGGGGCGCGCATCTTGAGCCAGGTGATCCCGGAAGCCTTGACCGGCCTGCCGGTGGCGCTGCGCGCCCGGCTTCGGATCAGCCAGCAATGCCGGCCGGAGGATCTCAATCGCGTTCGCGGCGTCTATGACACGAGCGCCGTCGCGGCCGATCTGGCGCCCTTCTTCGGCGATGTGCCGGAGCGGCTCGGGGTCGCGCATCTCTGCATCGCGCGGGCCGGCGCCTCGACCTGTGCCGAGTTCACGATGGCCGGGCGTCCGGCGATCCTTGTGCCCTATGCCAAGGCGACCGACGCGCATCAGGACGCCAACGCGGCGGTGCTCGCGGCCGCCGGCGCTGCGCGGACGATTCCGGAGCCCGACTTCACGCCAACCCATTTGCGCCAGGTGCTGTTGGAGCTCTTCGCGGCGCCGGAGACGCTCGCCCGCATGGCGGCCAGCGCGCGCGGCCTTGGCCGGCCCGATGCGGCCGAGAGCCTCGCCGATCTGATCGAGGGCCTGGCCGCGCGCGGCGCCGACCGGCGGAGGGCCACGGCATGAGAGCCTTGCCCCGCGATATCGGACCGATCCATTTCGTCGGCATTGGCGGCATCGGCATGAGCGGCATTGCCGAGGTGATGCACAATCTCGGCTATCGCGTGCAGGGCTCCGATGTCGCCGCCAACGCCAATGTCGCGCGCCTCAAGGGTCTCGGCATCGAGGTCCATATCGGCCATACGCCGGAGAATCTCGGCGCGGCGGAAGTGATCGTGGTCTCGTCCGCCGTCAAGGCCGACAACCCGGAACTGGTCGCGGCGCGCGCCCGGCTTCTGCCGGTGGTGCGGCGGGCCGAGATGCTGGCCGAGCTGATGCGGCTCAAGTCGGCGGTCGCCGTCGGCGGCACGCACGGCAAAACCACCCACACGTCGATGATCGCGGCGCTGTTCGAGGCCGCGGCGCTGGATCCCACCGTGATCAACGGCGGCATCATCAACGCCTATGGCACCAACGCGCGGCTCGGCGGCGGCGACTGGATGGTGGTCGAGGCCGACGAGAGCGACGGCACCTTCACCAAGCTTCCGGCCACCATCGCCGTCGTCACCAACATCGATCCCGAGCATCTCGATTTCTACGGCAATTTCGACAACATCCGCCGCGCCTTCCAGACCTTCGTCGAGAACATCCCGTTCTACGGCTTTGCCGTGCTCTGTCTCGATCATCCGGAAGTGCAGGCGATGATCGGGCGGATTTCCGACCGCCGGCTCGTTACCTATGGCTTCAGCCCGCAGGCCGATATCCGCGGCGTCAACCTTCGGTTCGAGAACGGCAGCTCGCATTTTGACGCGGTCCTGACCGACCGGCGGAGCGGCGAACGCCGCACGATCGCCGATCTCGACCTGCCGATGGCGGGCCAGCACAACGTGCAGAACGCGCTGGCCGCCGTCGCCGTCGCGCACGAGATGGGCTTTTCCGACGACGTGGTGCGCAAGGCTCTCGCCGGGTTCTCGGGCGTGAAGCGCCGCTTCACCAAGGTCGGCGTGGTGGGCGGCGTTGCCGTCATCGACGATTACGGCCATCACCCGGTGGAGATCGCGGCCGTGCTCGCCGCCGCGCGCCAAGCCTATCGCGGCCGTGTCATCGCCGTCGTCCAGCCGCATCGCTACAGCCGGCTGAAGAATCTGTTCGAGGAATTCTGCGCCTGCTTCAACCAGTCCGATACGGTGGTCGTGGCGGACGTCTATCCGGCCGGGGAGCAGCCGGTCGCGGGGGCCAACCGCGACGCCCTGGTTCAAGGTCTGCGCGCTCATGGCCACCGCCATGTCGTGCCGCTGGCGAAGCCCGAAGATCTCGCGCCGCTGCTCGCCGGGTTGGCGCAGCCGGGCGACGTCGTGGTCTGTCTCGGCGCCGGCTCGATCACCAACTGGGCGCAGGCGCTGCCGGGCGAGCTCGATGCCGCGTGGCGTCTGTCGCGACGGGAGGCCCGCGGATGATGCCGGCGCGCAAGCTCTCCCTGATCGATCGGCTGCCGCCGGTGCGCGGCCAATATCGGGCCGATGTCGCGCTCGGCCCGCGCACCTGGTTTCGCGTCGGCGGTCGCGCCGACGTGGTGTTCCGTCCCGCCGATGTCGAAGATCTCGCGGCGTTTTTCGCCGCGCGGCCCGCGGACGTGCCGGTGACCATCCTCGGCGTCGGCTCGAACGTGCTGATTCGCGACGACGGCATCGAGGGCATCGTGGTGCGGCTTGGGCGCAACTTCGCCGATGTCGTGGTCAACGGCGAATGGGTGACGGCGGGCGCCGGCGCGCTCGATGTCAGCGTCGCGCTGAGCGCCCGCGACGCCGGCCTCACCGGACTCGAGTTCCTGCGCGGCATTCCGGGCACCATCGGCGGCGGTCTCAAGGTCAATGCCGGCGCATTCGGCGGCGAGTTCAAGGACGTCCTGGTGAGCGCCGAGGCGGTCGATTTCGGCGGTCAGGTGCACCACTTCACTGCCGTCGATCTCGGCCTCGGCTACCGCAGCTCGCGCGTTTCGGAAGGGTATGTCTTCACCCGGGCGGAGTTCCACGCCGCGTTCGGCGATCGCGAGCAGATCGACCGCCGCATGGCTGATATCACCGCCAACCGGAATCTGAGCCAGCCGGTGCATGCGCGGACCGGCGGCTCGACCTTCGTCAATCCCAGCGATCCCAAGGCGGGCGGCCGCAAGGCGTGGCAGTTGATCGAAGAGGCGGGCTGCCGCGGGCTGAAATTGGGCGGCGCGCAGGTTTCCGAGCAGCACTGCAATTTCCTCGTCAATGCCGGCTCGGCTACGGCGGCCGATCTCGAGGAACTGGGCGAGATCGTGCGCCGGCGCGTCTTCGACCGCTTCGGCCTCTGGCTCGAATGGGAAATCTACCGCATCGGCCGGCCGGCGCCACGCCGGGGAGGCGGCGCATGAGCCGACATGTCGCGGTGCTCATGGGCGGATGGTCGTCGGAGCGCGAGGTTTCGCTGGTCAGCGGTGCCGCCGTGGTGGCGGCGCTGCGCGAGCGTGGCTTCCGCGCCACCGCGGTCGATGTCGACCGCAACCTTGCCGGCGTTCTGCGCGATCTCGCGCCGGACGTGGTGTTCAACGCGCTGCACGGCCGCTTCGGCGAGGATGGTACGGTCCAGGGCCTGCTGGAAATCCTCGGCCTGCCTTATACCCATTCGGGGGTTCTCGCCTCGGCCGTGGCGATGCATAAGCCGACGGCGAAACGCCTCTTCCGCGATGCCGGCATTCCGACGCCGGAGGGCCGCGTGTTGAGCCGCTGGGAATTTCAAGCCGGCGCCGCGCCGGCGAAGCCCTTCGTGATCAAGCCGATCAACGAAGGGTCCTCGGTCGGCGTCCGTATCGTTCTCGACGGCGATAATTTCGATGCCGCCGCCGAGACCGACTGGCCCTACGGCGACCAGGTGCTGGTGGAGCGCTACGTTCCGGGACGCGAAATCACCGCCGCGGTGATGGGCGACGAGACACTGGGCGCGACCGAGCTTCGCCCGAAGGGCCGCTTCTACGATTACCGGGCGAAATATTCCGAGGGCCAGACCGAGCATCTCGTGCCGGCGCCGCTGCCGCCGGCGGTCTATGATGAGGTCTGCCGGCTGGCGCTCGCGGCCCATCGAACGCTCGGTTGCCGCGGCGTCAGTCGCAGCGATTTCCGCTACGACGACACCGCGGGTGAGCCGGGCAGGCTTTATCTTCTCGAGATCAACACCCAACCCGGCATGACGCCGCTTTCCCTGGTGCCCGAAATCGCCGCCTATCGCGGCATGAGCTTCGCCGATCTCGTGGCCTGGATGACGGAGGACGCGGGATGCGATCGGTAACCCGAAGCGGCGCGCCGCTTCTCCCCCGGGCCAAGCCGCAAGGCGGCGCGCGGCGTCCGCGCACGCGGCCGCGCCGCCGCTCGCTCTGGCGCTACAAGCCGCTAGTCTTCGCCGCCCTTGGACTGATCGTTGCCGGTGCGCTCGGCTGGGGCTTTGCCTCGGGCTGGTTCCTGGCCGAATACCGCGCCGCGCGTGTCGCCCTTGTCCGGGGCACCGCCGACATCGGCTTCAATGTCCGCGAGATCGTCGTCGAAGGCCGTCACGAGACACCCGAGCGCACGCTTCTCGCGGCGCTCGGCGTGCGGCGCGGCGCGCCGATCCTGTTTTTCAACACCGCCGCGGCGGCCGCGCGCATCGAGCGCATCGGTTGGGTCAAGACGGCGACGGTCGCCCGGCGGCTGCCGAACGAGGTCCTCGTGCGCCTAGTCGAGCGCCAGCCCTTCGCGCGCTGGCAGGTCAATGGTCGGGTCGAGGTTATCGACGATGACGGCACCGTGCTGCCCGAGGCCAAGCCGGCCGATTACCGCGATCTCCGTCTCGTCATCGGCGCCGGTGCCGCCGCCAAGGCCGGACCGTTGTTTTCGGTGCTGATGGGCGAGCCGGCGCTGTTTCGCCGGGTTGCCGCGGCCACCTGGGTCGGCGATCGGCGCTGGAACATCCTGTTCGCGAACGGCGTGACCGTGGAGCTGCCGGATCGTCATGCCGATGCGGCTTGGGTACGCCTCGCCGATCTCGAACGGCGGCAGGGGCTGTTGGAAAAGGCGGTGACCGTCGTCGATATGCGGCTCGCCGACCGGATCACGCTCGAACTGCAGCCCGGCGCCAAGGTCGATTTCGACGGTTTGGACGGCAACGACGGCAACGGCAAGGGGTGAGAGGAATGAAGAAGAACGTCGTGTCGGGGGAGGAAGGCGCATGCTGATCGCGGGGCTCGATGTCGGGACCACCAAGGTCTGCTGCTTTCTGGCCCGCCGCGAGGGTGGCGAGTTGCGCGTGGTCGGCATCGGCCATCAGGTCGCGAAGGGGCTCAAGGCCGGCACCGTGGTCGACATGGAGGCGGCGGAGGCCTCGGTGCGGGCCGCGGTCGACGCCGCCGAGCGCATGGCCGGCGATACGGTGCGGGACGTCTTTCTCACCCTGACCGCGGGCCAGCCGGTATCGCACACGGTCCGCGTCGAGGTGGCTCTGGCCGGCCATCCGGTGGACGATAACGATCTTCGGCGCGCGCTTGATCAGGGCCGCGCCAGCGACTTCGGCGAACGCCAGGTGATTCATGCCATCCCGGTCGGCTACACGATCGACGGCACCGCCGGCATTCGCGATCCGCGCGGCATGTTCGGCGACCGGCTCGGCGTCGCGTTGCATGTGGTCACGGCGCAGCCCGGCCCGGTGCGCAATCTCATCACCTGTGTCGAGCGTTGCCATCTCAAGATCGCCGGCCTCGTCGCCGCGCCCTATGCGAGCGGCCTCTCGACGCTGGTCGAGGACGAGACCGACCTCGGCGTCACCATTGTCGATCTCGGCGGCGGCACCACGACCTTTGCCATTTTCTACGACGGCAGCCTGGTGCATACCGATTCGATTCCGATCGGCGGCGGCCACATCACCACCGACATCGCGCGCGGTCTCTCGACGCCGCTCGCTCATGCCGAGCGCATGAAGACGCTCTATGGCAGCGTGCTGTCCGGCAAGGGCGACGAAAACGAGATCATCGACGTTCCCCAGGTGGGCGAAAGCGAACACCTGAACCCCAATCACGTCTCGCGCTCGATCCTGTTCGGGATCGTCAAGCCGCGGGCCGAGGAGATATTCGAGATGGTGCGCGAGCGCCTGAAGGCTTCGGGCTTCGACAAGCTGGCCGGCCGACGCGTTGTGCTGGTCGGCGGCGGCAGCCAGTTGCAGGGCGTTCGCGAGCTTGCGGCTCGAATCCTGGATAAACAGGTACGACTTGGCCGGCCGCTTCGCATGGCCGGCTTGGCCGAGGCGACCGGCGGGCCCGCTTTCGCGGCCTGCGCCGGCGTTCTTGCGTACGCTGACAATGTCCAGACGGAAGCGCCCGCCCGGCTGCCGAAAAGCAGCACGGCCGGGTTTGCCCGTCTCGGCCAATGGCTGCGGCTGGCGTTCTAATGCGTGGCTCCGTTTTCCCCGCAAACGGCGTCCACAGAGGGAGGCGCGGGACAACAACTTGTCTTCCCGGAGGTGAATGAGATGGCAATCAATTTGACCGTTCCCGTGGCGCGGGAACTGAAACCCCGCATCGTTGTCTTCGGCATCGGAGGTGCCGGCGGCAATGCCGTGAACAACATGATCAATTCGCAGCTCCCTGGCGTCGAATTCGTGGTCGGCAATACCGACGCGCAGGCGCTGTCGAGTTCGCTCGCCGAGCAGCGCCTGCAGCTTGGCGTGTCGGTGACCCAGGGTCTCGGCGCCGGGGCTCGGCCCGATGTCGGCCGCGCCGCCGCCGAGGAGGCGATGGACCAGATCGCAGACCATCTCCAAGGCTGCCATATGGCCTTCATCACCGCCGGCATGGGCGGCGGCACCGGCACCGGTGCCGCGCCGGTGGTCGCCCGCATCGCGCGCGAGATGGGCGTGCTCACCATCGGCGTAGTGACCAAGCCGTTCCAGTTCGAGGGCAACCACCGCATGCGCATCGCCGAGGCCGGGATCGAGGATCTCGGGCAATACGTCGATACGCTGATCATCATCCCGAACCAGAACCTATTCCGGGTGGTGACCGAAAAGACCACTTTCGCCGACGCCTTCCGCATGGCCGACAACGTGCTGCATGCCGGGGTCCGCGGCATCACCGACCTGATGGTCATGCCGGGGCTGATCAATCTCGACTTCGCCGACGTCCGTACCGTGATGAACGAGATGGGCAAGGCGATGATGGGAACCGGCGAGGCCGAGGGCTCGAATCGCGCCACCGCGGCGGCCGAGGCGGCGATCGCCAACCCCTTGCTCGACGACGTTTGCATGAAGGGCGCGAAAGGGGTTCTGATCAACATCACCGGCGGCGGCGATCTCACCTTGTTCGAGGTCGACGAGGCCGCGAACCGTATCCGCTCCGAGGTCGATCCCGAAGCCAATATCATCGTCGGCTCGACGTTCGACGAGGGCCTCGCGGGCCGCATGCGGGTGTCCGTGGTGGCGACCGGCATCGAGGCGGCGGCGGGCAGCGTGCAGCCGCCGGTCTCGAACGGCGTGGTGACGCCTTTCGTGCGCCCCGACGCCGCGCGCCAGACGGGCACGGCGTCGCCCGCCCCGGCGGCGTTCCGCGCCGAGGCCGAGCCGCGCCGCGGCGGCGGCGTTGGCGGCATGGCGGCGCTCGCGACCTCACCGAGCCCGGTGTCGGCACCCTCGGCGGTTCATGCTCCGGTGGCGCAAGCGGCGGGTCCGCTTAGTCGGGCGGAGAGCGTTGCCAAGGCCGATAGTCTGGCGCGGGCGGAAGGCGCGTTGCGGCCCGAGCCGCAACCGCGCTTCCAACCGGCATTGCCGGCTGCTGCGGTGCAGGCTCAGCCCCAGGCTCAGCCGCAAGCCCAGGCTTCCCAAGGGCAGCCCGAAGCTCAGGACGCGCCGTTCATCCCGCCGCGCCGGCCTGGTGTTCAGGCACAGACCGAGATGGCGGCGCCCGATCCCTTCCGCGAGGCCGAGATCGTTAACGGCCCGAGCGAGGAGCGGGAGAACCGGCGTCCCGGCCTGTTCGAGCGCTTCGCCCGCAGCACCACGCGGGCCCGGGGCGTGAGCGAGGCACCGGCGGCGCCGCGTGCCGAGCCGCGCATGCCGCGGCCGGCCCCGGCGCAAACCCAAGCTCCGAGTGCGCCGAGCCTGAGCGGTCTCGAAGCCTCGGAGCGGCCGTCGACGCCGCAGCGGGAAGAGGATCTCCTCGATATTCCGGCCTTCCTCCGCCGCCAGGCGAATTGACGGGGCGTGCCAAGCGGGGCCGCTCGGCCGGAGCGACCGGGAGCTTCGGTTTCGAGCCGAACGACATCGGGTCCGGGGCGGCGCCAGCCGCGGACCCGATGGGACGGCCATGACGAGATCGTCGACGGCGGCCGGGCGGATGTGCCCTCCGGCCGCCTTCGGCGATCCGCTTTCGCATCCGGCGGCGGTTTCCACGGCCGACCGGGGGTTGGAGCCGAAAACTACTCTAGATCAAAACCTTAGGATCGGCTTTCTGGTAACAAAGCGTAACAAAGCGTGATTTGTGCGCTGCCGCGGGTTGCGGGATTATCGGCTCTGCGGATTCCGTGCAAAGGCTTGAAGTAAAGAGCAGAATCGGAGTTCCGCGAGAATTTCCTCCGGGCGGTCGAAGATCTCGCGCCAGGCGTCGAATGAAGGGGGTAGCCCGTGCGGCGACAAGTCTCGTCGGTGTCACAAGTCTCGTCGGTCTCAAACGGGATCCATCCCGCGGTTGAGGCCGATCTCGTGCCGCAGAAAACCTTGCGCAGCGCCGTCGGCTGCAGCGGCATCGGTCTGCACACGGGAGCCAAGGTCGCGCTCGAACTTCACCCGGCGCCGGTCGATCGGGGCGTGGTTTTCCGCCGGCTCGATCTTGAGGGGCCGGGCGCGATGATCCCCGCGCATGTCGATCAGGTACGCACCTCCGAGCTCTGCACCGAGATCGCCAATGCCGCCGGCGTCAGCATCAAAACCATAGAGCATCTTGTCGCCGCTTTCGCGGGGCTTGGCATCGACAATGTCCGCGTCGATCTCGATGGGCCGGAAGTGCCGGCGATGGATGGATCGGCGGCGCCCTTCGTGCAGCTTATCGAGCGCGCCGGCATCCTTGAGCAGGCGGCGCCGCGGCGTTACATCCGGGTGTTGCGCCCGATCCGTATCGGTGATGCCCGGCGTTTCGCCGAACTGGCGCCGGCGGAGACGTTCCGGATCGGTTTTGAAATCGATTTCCCCAATTCGCCGGTCGGCGAGCAGGCGATCGCCTTCGATCTCGACTACGACATCTTCAAGGCGGAGCTTGGGCCGGCGCGCACCTTCGGGTTCACTCGCGATCTTGAAAAGCTATGGTCTTCCGGGCTCGCCAAGGGCGGTTCGCTCGCCAATGCGGTGGTGGTCGGGGACGACGGCGTGCTGAACGAAGAGGGGCTTCGCTTCGCGGACGAATTCGTTCGCCACAAGGCGCTCGATGCCTTGGGCGATCTTTATCTCGCCGGGGCGCCGATTCTCGGACGTTTTCACGGCACCCAGTCGGGCCATGCGATGCATGCCAGGCTCTTGCAGGCGCTTTTCGCGGAACCCTCGGCTTGGCGGGTCGAGGTTCTGCCGGAAGCTGAGGCCGAGGCCTGGCCGCGCCGCGTCGCTGCGCTCTAGCCTGGGCGTTCGATCGAACTTGTCCTAGATCGCCCGGGCCGCCCGTGCCGAGGAGGGCGGCGGGAGCCGCACCTCTCTTCATTTTTTCGCTGATTATGGGCTAGAATGGCGCCGCAGCGGTCGCCGGCCCCTGGCGGGTCCGGTTCCGCAGCTTGATTTTGCCTTAACGGTCATGACACATAGGGCCGATGCGCAAGCTTTCCCTGATTTTTCTCCTCGCCCTGCTCACGGCCTGCAGTTCCACTACCCAGCCCGTCGCACATGAGCATCCGGTCGGCGTTCTCTATGACCGCGCCATGAACGAGATGGCGAATGGCGAATATGACCGTGCCGCCAAGGAATTCGATCAGGTCGATCTGCAGCATCCCTATTCGCCCTGGGCGAATAAGGCGCAGATCATGTCGGCCTTCGCCAGCTATCGCGGCCATCACTACGATGAGGCGATTGTCGCCGCGCAGCGCTATATCCAGCTTCATCCCGGCGACAAGGACGTGGCTTACGCCTATTATCTGGTCGCCAATTGCTATTACGATCAAATTATCGATGTTGGCCGTGACCAGAGGATCACGGAACTGGCGCTGAAGGCGCTGGAGGAGGTGGTCCGGCGCTTTCCGAAGTCGCCTTATGCCCGCGATGCCCGCCTTAAGATCGGCTTGGCGCGCGACCATCTGGCCGGCAAGGACATGGCGATCGGCCGCTTCTACGAAAGGCGCGGCGAGTACATTGCCGCCATCGGCCGCTTCCGCACCGTGGTGGAGAAATACCAGACGACGACCCAGGTTCCGGAGGCGTTGGAACGCCTGACCGAGTGCTATCTCGCGCTCGGCATCACCGACGAGGCGGAGACGGCGGCGGCGGTGCTCGGCCACAATTTCCCCGGCAGTCCTTGGTATGCGCGCGCCTATCAACTGCTGACCGGCGCGCATCTCACCCCCGTGGCGCATCAGGGGTCGTGGCTGAGCAAAGCTTGGCATACCATCTTGTGACGGCGCGGCCATGCTGGCCCGGCTCTCGCTCCGCGACTTCATCTTCATCGATCGGTTGGATCTGGAGTTCCGCCCCGGGCTTTGCGTTCTGACCGGCGAAACCGGGGCCGGCAAGTCGATCCTTCTCGATGCCCTGGGCCTCGCGCTGGGCGACCGGCCGGCTGCGGATATTGTCCGCGCCGATGCCACCCAGGCCATGGTCGCCGCCGCCTTCGCGCTCGGATCCGACCATCCGATCCGCGCGCTGCTCGACGAGCAGGGCCTTGCCGCCGAGGATGAGCTCGTGCTGCGCCGGACGGTCGCGGCCGACGGCAAGAGCCGCGCCTTCGTCAACGATCAGCCGGCGAGCGCCGGGTTGTTGCGCCGCCTCGGCGAGCTTCTGGTCGAGCGTCACGGCCAGCACGACGAACAGGGGTTGCTCGACGCCCGCCGCCACCGCGAATTGCTTGATGCCTTCGCCGGCGCCGAGGATGACCGCCAGAAGGTGCGGGCCGCCGCCGAACGCCGTCGCGAGGCCCGCCAAATCCTGGCGGAGCGCGAGACGGCGCTGCGAGCGACCGAGGCGGAAGCGGATTTCCTCCGCCACGCGCTGGACGAGTTGCGTCGGCTGGGACCTGAGCCCGGCGAGGAGGCGCGGCTCGCCGAGCGGCGGATGCTGGCGCAGCAAAGCGGCAAGCTCGCCGAGGGCCTGCGCCAGGCGGACGAGGTTCTGAGCGCCGGCGACAGCATCGAAAGCCGGCTCGGTTCGGCGCACCGGCTGATCTCGCGGCTCGCGGAGCGCGCCGGCGAGCGACTTCGGCCGCTTCTCGACGCGCTGGAGCGGGCGAGCGCCGAGACCGCCGAGGTGATGAACCTGCTCGGCGCGGAGCGCGATGCCATCGCGATCGAGCCGGAGGCGCTGGACCGCATCGAGGAACGGCTTTTCGCGTTGCGCGCGCTGGCGCGCAAGCACCGCGTGGCGGTTGACGACTTGGCGGCGCTGGCGGAAGACTTCGCCCGTCGGCTCGATGCGCTCGATGCTGGCAGCGCGGAAATCCCGAAATTGCGCCGGGCGGCCGAAGCGGTGACGGCGGCCTATGCGGCCGCCGCGGCGAAGCTGAGCGCGCTGCGCCAGGCAGCGGCGGCGCGGCTCGACCGGGAGGTCGAGCGCGAGTTGGCGCCGCTCAAGCTCGGCAAGGTCCGTTTCGTCACCGAAGTGACGTTCGACGCTCCCGACCAAGGCGGGCCGGAGGGCGTCGATCGCATCACCTTCAAGGTCGCGACCCAGCCCGGCGCGGCGCCCGGCGCGCTCGGCAAGATCGCCTCCGGAGGCGAGTTGTCGCGCCTCATGCTGGCGCTGAAAGTCGTTCTGGCGCGCCGCAGCTCGGCGCCGACGCTGGTGTTCGACGAGGTTGATCGCGGCATCGGCGGCGCCACCGCGGCCGCCGTCGGGGTCCGGCTCGGCCGGCTCGCCGGCGATCTGCAGGTTCTGGTGGTCACGCATTCGCCTCAGGTCGCCGCCCGCGGCACCCATCATTGGCGGGTCGCCAAGGGCAAGGGCGGGGCGCTTGCGGTGGCCATGCTCGATCCGCAGGGCCGCGAGGAAGAGATCGCTCGCATGCTGGCCGGCGCCACGGTCACGGCGGAAGCGCGCGCGGCGGCGGCGAGCTTGCTGCAGGAATCGACGCCATGACGGCGGCGAAGACGACGCCGGTCGAGCGTTTGAGCGCGGCGGCGGCGGCGGCGGAGCACGCGCATCTCGTGGCGGAGATCAACGCCCACAACCGGCGCTATTACGTCGAGGCGCGGCCGGTGATTTCGGATGCGGCCTTCGACGCCCTGTTTCAGCGCCTGCTTGCGATCGAGGCCCGCTTTCCGGACCTCGTCACCAAGGACAGCCCAAGCCAGACCGTCGCCGGCGCGGTTGCCGCGGGTTTTCGCAAGATCGCCCACCGCCAAGCCATGCTCTCGCTCGACAATGCTTTCGCCGAGGAAGAGGTGCGGGACTTCCTGGCCCGCATCCGCCGTTTCCTCGGTCTCGACGAAGAGACCCCGGTGGTTCTCGTCGCCGAGCCCAAGATCGACGGCCTTGCCGCCAATCTGCTTTATCGCAAGGGGCGCTTCGTGCAGGGCGCGACGCGGGGCGACGGGCAGGTCGGCGAAGACGTCACTGCCAACATGCGGACCATCGCCGATCTGCCGCAGGTCCTGAAGGGCGATGACGTGCCGGACGAGATCGAGATCCGGGGTGAGATCTATATGCGCCGCGACGAGTTCTTTCGGCTCAACGAAGCGCAAACGGCGGCCGGCCGCGCGCCCTTCGCCAATCCGCGCAACGCGGCGGCGGGGAGCCTGCGTCAGCTCGACGCGAAAATCACCGCCGGGCGGCCGCTGCATTTCTTCGCCTATGCCTGGGGCGAGGCGAGTGCCGTACCGGCGAAGACCCATTCCGGCGTCGTCGCGCGCTTTCGCGCCTGGGGCCTCGTCACCAATCCGTTGTCCAGGACCTGCTCCGATCTTGAGGCGGCGCTCGCGGTTCACCGCACGCTTGAATCAATGCGCGCCGATCTCGATTACGACATCGACGGCGTCGTCTACAAAGTGGATCGCCTCGACTGGCAGGAGCGTCTCGGCTTCGTCAGCCGCAGCCCGCGCTGGGCCATTGCGCATAAATTCAAGGCGGAAGAGGCGGAGACTGAGGTTCTCGACATCGACATTCAGGTCGGCCGCACCGGCACGCTCACCCCGGTGGCGCGGCTCAAGCCGGTCACCGTCGGTGGCGTCGTGGTCTCGAACGCGACTTTGCACAACGAGGAAGAGATCGAGCGCAAGGACGTCCGGATCGGCGACACGGTGGTGATCCGCCGCGCGGGCGACGTTATTCCGCAGGTTCTGCGCGTGGTCGCGGACAAGCGGCGGTGCGGCGCCAGGGCCTATGCCTTTCCGAAGCTCTGCCCGGTCTGCGCCAGCCATGCGGTGCGCGAGATCAATCCCAAGACCGGCAAGCAGGAGGCGGCGCGGCGCTGCACCGGCGGCCTGATCTGCTCGGCGCAGGTGGTCGAGCGCCTGCGCCACTTCGTCTCGCGCGACGCCTTCGATATCGAAGGCTTGGGCGAGAAGCAGATCCAAGCCTTCTTCGAAGCCGGCGCGGTGAAAACTCCGGTCGACATCTTCCGCCTGGCGGAACGGGATCGCCATGCGGAGACGCCGCTTCGCGAGTGGGAAGGCTGGGGCGAGGTCTCGGCGGCCAAGCTCTTCGCCGCGATCGAGGCGCGGCGGCGCGTCCCGCTCGAACGTTTCCTTTATGCACTCGGCATTCGGCATGTCGGCCAAGCGACGGCACGGCTTCTTGCCATGAACTACGGTTCGCTCGACAACCTGCTCGGCAGCCTGAACGCGGCTGCGGCGCGCGAGGGCGAGGCCTGGGCTGAGCTAGATGCCATCGAGGGCATCGGCGAGGTGGTCGCGGGCGCGCTGGTCGATTTCATTGCCGAGCCGCACAACCGCGAGGTCGTCGCGGCCTTGCGAGAAGAAGTGACGGTCGAGGATTTCGTCGCCCCCGAGACGACGTCGGCGCTGTCCGGCAAGACGGTCGTCTTCACCGGCACGCTCGAGCGGATGACGCGCTCCGAGGCCAAGACCAGGGCCGAGGCCCTGGGCGCCAAGGTCGCGGGCTCGGTTTCCAAGAAGACCGATTACGTGGTGGCGGGCAGTGACGCCGGCAGCAAGCTCGCCAAGGCGCGGGATGCCGGGGTTGCTATTCTGAGCGAGGACGAGTGGCTCGATCTCACACGCTCTGAATCAGGCTGAACGGGGAAACGGTGCCGTGGCGGCATCGAGCCAGGCGGCGGTCGCGGCGTCGAGAAACGGCGCGAGATCGGCCCTGACTTGTGCGTGGTAGGCGTCGAGCCAAGCGATTTCGGCCGCCGTCATCATGTCGGGCTCAATCAGTTTGGCGTCGATCGGCACGCGCGTCAGGGTCTCGAAGCCGAGAAGCTTTCGCTCCGCGCCGGGTGGCGCCGCGACTTCGACCACCGTCACCAGATTCTCGATGCGGATGCCATAGGCGCCGGTCTTGTAATAGCCGGGCTCGTTCGAGACGATCATGCCCGGCCGAAGCGGCACCGGCGCACCGGCCTTGGCGATGCGCTGCGGTCCTTCGTGCACCGACAGGAAGCTGCCGACGCCGTGCCCGGTGCCGTGATCGTAATCCAGCCCGGCCTGCCACAGGGCGTGGCGCGCGAGGGTATCGAGCTGCTGGCCGGTGGTACCGACCGGAAAGCGGCAGATCGCGAGCGCGATATGACCCTTGAGAACCCGCGTGAAGCGATCGCGCATTTCACGGTTGGGCTCGCCGAGCGCGACGGTGCGCGTGATATCGGTGGTGCCGTCGAGATACTGCGCGCCGGAATCCACCAGATAGAGCATGCCCGGCTCAAGCCGCAGGTTGGTCCGGTCCGTCGCCTGGTAATGGACGATCGCGCCGTTCGGCCCGGCGCCCGATATGGTCGGGAAGGAAAGATCTTGAAAATGCTCGTTTTCGGCGCGGAAGCCGCCCAGTTTCGCCGCCGCGCCGATCTCGTCGATGCCGGCCGCCACGGCGCCCTCGAGCCAGGCGAGAAAGCGCACCATGGCAGCACCGTCGCGGAGATGCGCCTTGCGGCTGCCGTCGAGCTCGATCGGGTTCTTGCAGGCCTTCGGCAGCAGGCAGGGATCGGCAGCGCGGCGGAGTGTCGCGCCCGCCGCCTCCAGCCGGTCGAAGACCCAGGCCGCGGCGGTGGCGGGATCGGCCTGCACGCGCTTTCCAGCGCAGCCGAGCGCATCGAGCGCTGGCCCGAAATCGGCGAGCGGCCGGATCGTGACCCCGGGTCCGAGGTGGGCGGCGAGCGCCGGCCCCAGCTTCCGTCGGTCGATGAAGAGGTCGGTCGCGCCGCTGCCCGAGAGAATGGCGAAACCCAGCGCGAGCGGGGTGTGCGGCACGTCGCCGCCCCGAATGTTGAGTAGCCAAGCGATCGATTCCGGCAGCGTCAGGACCACTGCATCGTTGCCCCTTTTCACGATTTCCGCCGCGATGCGGCCGCGTTTTGCCGCCGCGGCTTCGCCGGCATAGGCCAGCGGCAGCGCCATCACCGGGGAGAGCGGGGCGGGCGGCTGATCGGACCAGATCGCGTCCACGGGATTGCTTTCGAGCGCGACCAGATCGGCGCCGGCCTGGGCGCAGTCCTTTCGATAGCGTGCGACCTCGGCGATCGTATGGAGCCACGGATCGTAGCCGAGCCGATCGCCGGGCTTCAGCGCCCCGGCCAGCCACTCGCTCGGCGGCTCCTCAATGATATGACGCGGCTCGAACAGCGCAGTCTCGATTTGCTCGCGAAGCTGCAGCGTATAGCGGCCGTCGGTGAAGACGGCGGCGCGTTCGCTCAGCACAACCGCAAGCCCTGCCGAGCCGCTGAAGCTGGTCAGCCACCGCAGCCGCTCGGCCCGCATCGGCACGTATTCGCCGTGATATTCGTCGGTCCGCGGCACCAGCAGGCCGGTCAGGCCGCGGCCCGCGAGCTCGTTCCGCAACGCCTTGAGCCGATTGGCGGACTCGCCGCTTCGGCCAAGCTCGTCGCGGAACCGCTGCGCGGTCTTGGCGGCGGCTTCGGCGAAGCGGCGGGCATCCGCGCTCGCCGCGTCGGCAATCAGATCGAGACCGGGAAAACCGGCCGGCGTCGCCGGCGCTGCGGCAACGCCGGCAATGAAATCGGCGATGTCCTCGATCGGGCGCCGCGTCGTGCCGGATTTTTCCAACTCCAATGCGAGCGCTTCCCGTGCCGCTGCGGCTGCCATGCGATCGGTCTCCTAAATATCGCGGCAATTATGCCGGCCGTGTCCGGGCTCGGCAACCGCGGCCGGGTGGCATGGTGTTGCCCTCGACTCGCCGGCAATTGGCATCGACGGCCTAGAATAAACGAAAACTTAACACTAATATCGTTCCATCGGGCGGCACTTTCGAGCCGCAGGTTGCCTTGGCGCCGCGGCGTGGCGCTGGTAGAACAAGCAGGGGGGGGCGATTCGGTGCGCCCGAATCTCACAACTGATAGTGGATCGATGAAAAAAACCGTTCTCATCGTCGAAGACAATGAGATGAACATGAAGCTCTTTCATGATCTTCTCGATGCCCACGGTTACGACATCCTGCAAAGCCGGGACGGAGTTGAGGCGCTGGCCTTGGCCCGCGAACACCGCCCCGACCTTATCCTCATGGACATCCAGCTGCCGGAGGTTTCCGGGCTCGAAGTCACCAAATGGCTCAAGGAGGATGAAAGCTTGCGCTCCATCCCGGTGGTGGCGGTCACTGCCTTCGCCATGAAGGGAGACGAGGAGAAAATGCGCGAGGGCGGGTGCGAGGCTTACATCGCCAAGCCGATTTCGGTTGGAAAATTCATTGAAACCGTGCGCCGTTTTCTTGACTGATCATGTCGGCCCGGATTCTTGTTGTTGACGACGTTGCGCCCAATGTGAGGCTTCTCGAGGCCAAGCTCGGCGCCGAGTATTTCGATGTGGTGACGGCGATGAACGGGGTGGACGGCCTGGCCCGCGCCGTCGAGTCGCAGCCTGATCTCATTCTGCTCGACGTCATGATGCCGGGCATGGACGGTTTCGAGGTCTGTCGTCGCCTGAAGACGGATTGCAAGACCAGCCATATCCCGATCGTCATGGTCACGGCGCTTGGCGAACGCAGCGACCGCGTGCGCGGCCTCGAAGCCGGGGCCGACGATTTCCTCACCAAACCTCTCGACGATCTTGAACTCTTCGCCCGCGTCCGTTCGCTGGTGCGGCTCAAGATGATGACCGACGAGTTCCGCCTGCGCGAGGAGACCTCCCATGCGTTGGGCATGCCCGAGTTCGAGGTCGGCAGCCTTGGCGCCGATATCGAGGGCGCCCGTGTTCTCGTCGTGGAGGATATGTCGAGCGATGTGGCGCGCATACGGGACTCTTTCGCGTCGCATTACAACCTCGTCTTTGAAACGTCCTGCGACGAGGCGCTGACGCTGGCGCGCGGCGGGGCCTTCGATCTCGTCATTGTCAGCTTGTCGCTCACGGGCGGTGACGGCTTGCGACTCTGCGCGCAATTGCGCAGCGCCGAGGAAACGCGCCAAGTGCCGATCCTGGTGTTCGGCGACGGCGATCGCGGGCGCGTGATCAAGGGATTGGAGATCGGCGTCACCGACTACCTGATGAAGCCCCTGGATCGCAATGAGCTTCTCGCTCGCTGCGCGACCCAGGTGCGGCGCAAGTTCTATCAGGATCGGCTGCGCGCCAACTATCGCCGCACCATCGAACTGGCGGTGACCGACCCGTTGACGGGCGTCTATAACCGCCGTTACTTCACCCACCATCTCGAGACCCTGACGCGCAGCGGGCGCGACGGCGCCACCCGCTTCGCGCTTCTGATGCTCGATGTCGATCACTTCAAGGTCGTCAACGACACGTATGGCCACGACGCCGGCGATCGGGTGCTGAAGGAATTCGCCAGCCGCATCGGCAACAGCGTCCGGAGCGCCGATCTCGTGGCACGGTTCGGCGGCGAGGAGTTCGTCGTGGTCATGCCGGACGCCGATCTCAACGCCGCGGCTCGCGTCGCCGAGCGCGTTCGCGGCCGTATTGCCGATGTGCCGATGGCGAACAACGGCAGCGGCCAGGGGATTCCCCTCACTTGCTCGATCGGCGTTACGGTCGGCTATCCGGACGAAGACCCGCAAGCGGCGATCAAGCGCGTCGATGAGGCGCTTTACGCGGCGAAGGCGGCGGGCCGGGACCGCGTGGTGACACGCGCCTGAGACCCGTCGCTGCGGGGCGACCGCGCCGACGCGGGCGTCCGGCCAGATTCGGTCGCATCGGGTTCGGTTGGATGAAGCTGGGATTGGATTGGCGCCTTGGCACCGGTCCGCGGCGAGGCCATGGGCCGCCGCGCCAAGGCCGGACACCGCGTCCGGCCACCCGGCCATCGGGCCGGGACGGGAGCTACTTGATCTTCGCTTCCTTGAACAGAACGTGCTTGCGCGCCACCGGGTCGTATTTCTTCAACGACATCTTTTCGGTCTTGGTGCGCGGGTTCTTCTTGGTCACGTAAAAGAAGCCGGTATCGGCGGAACTCACCAGCTTGATCTTCACGGTCGTCGGCTTGGCCATGGCGCCAATATCCTCTGCGGTCGGGTTGGGGCGAAGATAGCGGCCGGCCGCGAGAAGTCAAGGCTCGGCAAAACCGGTTGCCGCCCAAGCCCTTGCCGTTATTCCTCCTCCATCACTTGGCGGCCGTGGCGGGCATGGAAGAGCGGTATCGGAAAATCCGCGTCTTTCGGTCGCGCGACCAGATCGGGCAGCCGCTCCAGCACGATCTCGGTGATCCGGGCGAGGGCGAGGCCAAGGGCCTCTTCCCGGGTGATCCATTTGAGCTCCAGGAGCTCGCCGTTGCTCTTCACGGTGCCTTGGGTGGCGGCGGCGTCGACAATGAAGAAGCGGGCATTGAAGCGGCGCGGCCGGCCCGGCGGGGTCACCGCCCGCACCACGTAATCCAGCCGGTCGAGCGCCGGCGCGGCACCGGCGGCGAAGAACTCGCGCCAAGCGGCCGGCACCGGCCGCCCGGGGTCGGGATCGGGCTGGCCGATGATGAGGCCGGTCTCTTCGAAAGTCTCGCGCACCGCGGCGAGCGCAATCGCCCGCGCCCGGCTGGGCTCCGCCGCCCGGCAGAGCCGCGCCGCCACATGCGGCCGCAACGGGTTAGCGACACGGACGCGAAAATCCGCCGGATCGAGCCGGCCGCCCGGAAAGACATAGCGGTTGGGGAGAAAGGCGTGGCTGCCGTGGCGCTCCCCCATCAGCACCTGCAGAGATCCCTGCTGGCGGCGGTAGATGATAAGCGTCGCCGCGTCTTTCGGCCGCAGCAGACGGCGCGGCGGGGCAGCTTCGGTCATCGGCGGGTCTCCTTGGCGAGAAATGACGAGAGCGGCCGTGATGCCGGCCAAGCCGCCATTCGCTCCTTTGGAGACCAGCGAAGCGTCACCGGGAAGCAAGAGTTTGCGAGCATGGGTCTGAGCATTGGGCAGGTCACGATCCGCTTATGGTAGGCAAGCTTGACGTAAAGTACCAGCGGTAGAACAAAATCCCGGGTCTCGGATGCCGAGGAACCATGAGCCTGGCGCGCGCTTGACTCCGCTTCGGGGCAAAGCTACCAAAGGTTGTTTTAACGGGGCGGTTTTTCGAAAAGCCGCAGCCGGGGCGGCGGCAAATCTCGGGTGTTCGGCATGGGGCGGATAACTCGGCTGGGCACGGCGATTTTCCTCGGGGCGGCAGCTTGCGCCTTTGCCCGCCCGGCGCGCGCGGCCGTTGACCAGGTGGCGACCGGCGGCGCCTTCGCCCGTCTCGCCAACTTGTCCGGGTCGGAAGACGCGGCCGCCAATATCTCGGGATGGCACGCGGTTGCATCGCCCGTCCCTTCGGCCCGCATCGGCCTTGGCACCGACCTTGTCCACACCGAGCATTTCCGTTTCGGCCCGCTCGCCACTTACCAACCGAGCTTCACCGCCTCGGTCGAGGGCTTCGGCCAGCCCGGGCGCGTCGGCGTCGGTGCCTTCGCGCAATACGCCTATAAATCCCTGATGGTGAATGCCGACGCCCTGCAAGGCATCAACGGCGAGCCGCAAATCGAGGTCGGCTTCGGCTATGGCGCGAAGCTCGCGCCCGATGTCAGTCTGGCGCTCGGGCCGAATATCACCTGGGGGAGCAGCGTCGCCAATATCGGGTTGCCCGGCATTCCGCCCCTGGCCTTACCGAGTTTCAATCCCGGCACCCTGGGACTCGAAAGCGGGCTACAGAACGTCGGCGCCAGCGTCGAGGTCAACTGGCGGCTCTTCAATAGTTGGAACGTGGTCGGTTTCGCCGGCGCGCTCGCGCCGCTGCACAACCCGCCGCCCGTGACGCCTGACGCGGTGAGCCGCTACTTCACCGGGATCAGCATCGGCTATCACTTCTGAGCACGGCGGGATTTCCGTCGCGCGTCGCGCTTCGGTTTGGGCTTGGCGCCAGGCCGCGCCGCCGCCGGCCGTCCGGATTTCGCGCCGGCGGGCGGGCCCTTCGCCGCCGCCTCGATGGCGAAGCGCAGGCTGCCGGTCAAGCCGTCGGCTTCCGCCAGACGGACCATGATCTTCTCGCCCAGACGATAGGTGGTGCCGCTCCGGCGTCCGATCAGGGTGTGGCGCGTCTCGTCGTGGAGGAAGAATTCGTCGCCGAGGTCGCGAATCGGGATCAGGCCCTCGGCGCCGCTGTCGTCCAGCGCCACGAATATGCCGAAGCGGGTGAGGCTTGAGATGCGCGCCGCGAAGGTGGCGCCGACGCGATCGGCGAGATAGATCGCGATGAAGCGCTCCAAGGCCTCGCGCTCGGCCGCCATGGCGCGCCGCTCGGCACCGGAGATCGCTTCGGCGATGGCGGCGAGATTGCTGCGGTCGTAATCTGAAAGTCCGTCCTTGCCGAGCGAGAGCCCTGAGATCAGCGCGCGGTGAACGAGAAGATCGGCATAGCGGCGGATCGGCGAAGTGAAATGAACGTAACGTCCGAGGTTAAGCCCGAAATGGCCGTAGTTCTCGGTGCTGTAGATGGCCTGAGCCTGCGCCCGCAGCACCACCTGATGGATCACCGGCTCGTGGTCTTCGCCCTCGGCCCGCTTGAGGATCTGATTGAAGTTCGCCGGCCGCATCCGTGCCGCCGGCTGCAGCTTGATACCGAGCGTCTTAAGGAAAACCAGGAGATCGGCGAGCTTTTCCCGCGTCGGCTGCTCGTGCACGCGGTAGACCGCGGGCTCGCGGCAGGCGTCGAGCGCTTCCGCCGCCGCGACATTGGCGAGGATCATGAATTCCTCGATCAGCCGGTGGCTGGCGAAATGCGGCCGCGGGCGGATATTGGCGATGCGGCCCTCGGCGTCGAACTCGATCTTGCGCTCGGGCAATTCGAGGGCGAGCGGATGGCGCTTCGCGCGCGCCTGCTCGAGCGCCGCGAAGGCGTCATAAAGCGGACGGATCACGGGTTCGAGAAGCGGCGCCGTTTCGGAGTCCGGGCGGCCGGCACGGGCCTCTTCCACTTGCTCGTAGCTAAGGGCGGCGACGGTGCGGATCAGGGCGCGCTCGAACTTGTGCCGGCGCTTGTTGCCGGCGGCGTCGATCCAGATGTGGACCGCCATCGCCGGCCGGCTCTCGCCAGGCGCCAGCGAGCAGAGGTCGGTGGACAGCGCCTCCGGCAGCATCGGCGTGACGCGGTCCGGGAAATAGACCGAATTGCCACGCTCGCGCGCCGCGCGGTCCAATTCGGAACCGGGGCGCACGTAATGGGCAACATCGGCGATAGCGACGATCAGGTGGTGGCCGCCGGGATTTTCGCGGTCCGTGTCGGGCTCGGCGAAAACCGCGTCGTCGCGATCGCGGGCATCTTCCGGGTCGATGGTGACAAGCGGCAAATCGCGAAGATCGTCGCGCCGGCCATGGCCGCGCTTGGCGACGGCGCGCGCCTCTTCCAGCACCGCGTCGCTGAAGCGGAGCGGGATGCCCTTGCGGTGGGCGCTGATCAGGCTCAGGCTCGCCATGTCGCCGACGCGGCCGATGCGCTCGGTGACTTTGGCGCGCGGCAGGCCGAAGACCTTGCCGGGCAGGACGTTCGCCGCCACCACATCGCCATCGCTTACGGCCTCGAAGTCGCCGGGGGCAACGATGAATTCGTGGCGGTTGCGGCGGTCGGCGGAGCGGATGCGGCCTTCCTTGCCGACCATGCGGAAGACGCCGACGATAGCCTCGCCAGAAGCGAGGCGGCGGATCGTCTCGGCCTCGTAATGACCTGGTTTGTGGCGCTTGAGGCGCGCCAGGACGCGCTCGCCGACGGCGGGCGCGTGGCGGCCGGACGTGACGATGATGCGGGGCGGCTCGTCGTCCCCCTCCCAGTTCGCCGGCCGGGCCAAGGCCTCGCCGTCGTCGCTGAGGCTGACGATATCGAGAACGAGAACCTCGGGCAGGTGGCCCTGCGGGGTCAGATTCTTGCGCCGGCTGCGGCTGATCTCGCCCGCCGCCGCCATCTCCTTGAGCAGGGATTTGAGCCAGATGCGCTCGGCGCCGGAAATATGGAAGGCGCGGGCGATTTCCCGTTTGCCGATGCGGCCCGGTTGGGTGGCAATGAACTCACGGACCGCTTCGCGGGTCGGTAAGGCCGCTTTGGCCTTCTTGTCAGCTTTACTCAATCGGTTTTTGCCTCACTGGCCCGCGTCTGGCCCTGGCTTTTGGCGGCGCTCTTCTTCGCTTTTGCTTTGGCGTCGCCCTTCGTCGTCTTGGCGCTTTTTGGACTTTTCACGCTTTTCGTGCTCTTTACGCTTTTCGCGCTCTTTACGCTTTTCGCGCCGCTTTTGGCGCCGTTGGCGTATTTCGCTCCGCGCCCGCCTTTGCCCGCTTTCCCGGCACGCTCCGCGAGCAAACGAAGCGCGGTTTCGAGGTCGACGGTCTCGGGCGTCGCGTCCTTCGGCAGCGGGGCATTGACCCGCCCATGATTAAGATAGGGACCGTAGCGGCCTTTTAAAACCCTGACCGGCTGATTGTCCTGCGGATGCGCTCCGATCTCGCGCAAGGTTTCGGCCCGCCCGCGCGCCTGGCCGCGCTTCGGCGCATTCGCAATCAGCTCGACCGCCCGATTCAGGCCGACGGTCAGCGCCTCTTCCGTGGAGGCAAGCCGCGCATAGGTGCCCTCGTGTTCGAGATAGGGGCCAAAGCGGCCGAGACCGGCGGCGATCGGCTTGCCGGAATCGGGATGCGTGCCGACCGTCCGCGGCAGCGCGAGAAGCCGCAGGGCAAGAGCGAGATCGATGCCATCCGGCGGCACGTCTTTCGGCAGCGTCGCCCGTTGCGGTTTGCCCTTGCCGACCGCTTCGCCGCGCTGCAGGTAATAGCCGTAGGGACCGCGGCGGAGCGTCACGTCGAGGCCGCTGTCAGGGTCCTGGCCGAGAAGCTTCGGACCGGCATCGGCGGCCTGGGCGTCTTCGCCGTTCGCGCCAAGCCGGCGGGTGTAGCGGCATTCGGGATAGTTGGAGCAGCCGATGAAAGCGCCGAAGCGGCCGAGCTTGAGGCCAAGCCGGCCGTTGGCGCAGCCCGGGCAGGCGCGGGGATCGCGGCCGTCGGGGGTTTCCGGGAAGATGTGCGGCCCGAGCGCCTGATCGAGCGCCGACACCACGTCCTTGACGCGCAGCCCCTCAGTGTCCTGCACGGCGGCGCGGAAGGCGGTCCAGAAATCGCGCAGCACCTGGGTCCAGGGGATCGCGCCGGCCGAAATGCGATCGAGTTGATTTTCGAGGTCGGCGGTGAAGTCGTATTCGACGTAGCGCTGGAAGAAGTTTTCCAGAAAGGCGGTGACGAGCCGGCCCTTGTCTTCCGGAATCAAGCGTCGGCTCTCGATCCGCATGTAGCCGCGCTCTTGCAGCACGGAGAGAATCTGCGCATAGGTCGAGGGCCGTCCGATGCCGAGTTCTTCCAGCTTTTTGACTAGGCTCGCCTCGCTGAAGCGGGGCGGCGGCTCGGTGAAATGCTGCTCGGGCGTGACGGCCTCGCGCTCGAGCTTGGCGCCGGTCTTCAAGGGCGGCAGCCGGCGCTCGTCTTCTGTCTCGTCCGGTTTCGCGTCCTCGACGTCCTCGTGATAGAGGCGAAGGAAGCCGGGGAAGACGACGACGGTGCCGCTCGCCCTGAGCCCGATGTCGCCGGCTTCCGAAACGATGTCGGCCGCGGTCTGGTCGAGGCGGGCGGATTCCATCTGGCTTGCCAGCGCGCGTTTCCAGATCAGGTCGTAGAGCTTGGCCTGCGCGGGTTCGAGGAAGGGCGCCACCTGATTCGGGAGGCGCGCGAGATTGGTCGGCCGTATCGCCTCGTGGGCTTCCTGCGCGTTCTTCGCCGTCGCCTTGTAGAGGCGCGGTTGCGGCGGCAGGTAGGCGTCGCCGTATTCGCTGGCGATCACCTTGCGCGCGGCGGTGAGCGCTTCGTTCGCCATCTGCACGCCGTCGGTCCGCATATAGGTGATGATGCCGGCGCGCTCGCCCGCAATGTCGACGCCCTCATAGAGCCGCTGCGCGATCTGCATGGTGTGCTTGGCCGAGAAGCCGAGCTTGCGCGAGGCTTCCTGCTGCAGGGTCGAGGTGGTGAAGGGCGGCGCCGGATGGCGGCGCACCGGCTTGGTCTGCACGTCGGCGATATGGAACGGGCTCTCGGCGATGCGCCGCGCCGCCGCCTCGGCGCTGGCGCGATCGGCGAGGTCGAACTTGTCGAGTTTCTTGCCGTCCAGGCTCGCCAGGCGGGCGGTGAACTTCTTGCCGTCGGCGAGGAAGACGACCTCGATGGTCCAGTATTCCCGGGCCTTGAACTTCTCGATCTCGGTCTCGCGTTCGCAGACGAGGCGCAGGGCGACGGATTGCACGCGGCCCGCCGATCGTGCGCCCGGAAGCTTGCGCCACAATACCGGCGAGAGCGTGAAGCCGACGAGATAATCGAGCGCCCGGCGCGCCTGCTGGGCGTTGATCAGGTTCATGTCGAGATCGCGCGGATGGCGCATGGCGTCGAGCACCGCGCTCCGCGTCACCTCGTTGAAGACGACACGCTTGACCGGGATGCCCTTGACCGCGCGCTTTTCCTCCAGCGCTTGCAGGACATGCCAGGAAATCGCCTCGCCCTCGCGATCCGGGTCGGTGGCGAGATAGAGGTGCTCGGCGTTCTTTAGCGCTTTCGCGATATCGGCCAAATGTTTTGCCGACTTCGGGTCGGTCTCGTAGGTCATGACGAAGTTTTCGTCCGGCTTGACCGAGCCGTCCTTGGCCGGGAGATCGCGGACATGCCCGTAGGAGGCGAGAACGACATAGTCCTCGCCGAGATACTTATTGATGGTCCTGGCCTTGGCCGGGGATTCGACGACTACGACGTCCATGAACGCTTTCGCTTCGGCAAACGGGCTGTGGAAGATGCGGAAAACCCGGCCCGCTGTCAAATATCAGAGTTCGGCAAGGCGGCGACAAGGTTGCCCGGCCGACGTTCGGCCAGGCCGGCCAATTCCAGTTCGAGGACCACGGTCTGCACCACGGCGGGGCCGAATCCGCTTTGCCGAACAAGCTCATCTATCACGACGGGCGTTACCGAAAGCTTGTCCTGGATGACCCGGCGGGCGGCGGCGATGGCGGCCAGATCCGGCGCCGGCGCCGGTCCGCCGCTTGCCGGCTCGGCCAGCGGCCGCGGCAAACTGCGAAGCGTTCGCAGGATGTCGTCGGCGCTCTCGACCAGCGCCGCCCCCTGGCGGATCAGGTCGTTGGCGCCGCGGGCGCGCGGATCGAGCGGTGAGCCCGGCATGGCGAGGACCTCGCGGCCCTGTTCCAGGGCGAAGCGGGTGGTGATCAGGGAGCCCGAGCGGGCCGCCGCCTCGACCACGAGAACGCCGAGGGACGATCCGGAGATGATCCGGTTGTCGCGCGGGAAATGGTGCGCCTTCGGTTCGGTGCCGGTGGGTATTTTGGCGATCAGAAGCCCGCTTTCGGCGATTTTCCCGTAAAGCGCCTGATGCTCAAGCGAATAGACCACGTCGATGCCGCCAGCCAGCACCGCGATGGTTCCCGAGGCCAAGGCGCCCTCATGGGCGGCGCCGTCGATGCCGCGCGCCAGTCCGGACACAATGACCAGGCCCTCGCGGCCAAGTTCGCTCGCGAGCATGCGGGTAAGGCGGACGCCGGCCGCCGAGGCGTTGCGAGCACCGACGATGGCGAAGGTTTCGCGGTTGCCAAGATGCGCGTGGCCTTTGAGCGAGAGCAGCGGCGGCGCGTCGTCCACCGCTGCAAGAAGCTTGGGATATTCGGGATCGCCGAGGGTGACGAGCCGGGCGCCGAGCGCCGCGGTGCGCGCGATCTCGGCCTCCGAGGCCGCGCGCGGGAAGACGCGGAGCGGCGCGGCGCGCCCGCCGCGGTGAGCCAAGTCGGGCAGCGTTTCAAGCGCCGCCCGCGCACTGCCCAGATGGCGCAGCAACTGGTAGAAGGTGATCGGACCCGGCATTAGGTAGCAAACTTCGGTGGGATCACGGAGGATCGGCACCCTCGTCAAACGTAAATGGGGTCGCAAAATTTAACATGATAAGCGTCGCCCCGTTCGGATAAACTCGGCACGTTGAATTTGGTGATATTTTATGCCTACACTTAAAGCGCGAGCGAAGGGTACGTGGCTTACCGCCAAAGGAGAAGGGGGGCGCCTCGTGAAGAAGATTGCTCTGTTTAATCACAAAGGAGGCGTAGGGAAAACTACG
>JAJYTL010000215.1 GCA_021793055.1 Pseudomonadota bacterium | reverse complement strand
CTCAACTGCCCGATTGTCTTTCGGGGGCCGAACGGGGCGGCGTCGCGCGTCGCGGCGCAGCATTCGCAATGTTTCGCCTCGTGGTTCGCCCATATCCCCGGCCTCAAGGTGGTGGCGCCCTATTCGGCGGCCGATGCCAAGGGGCTTCTGAAGTCGGCGATTCGCGATCCCAATCCGGTGATCATGCTGGAGAACGAGATCCTTTACGGCCATTCGTTCCCGGTGCCGGTGCTGGACGACTTCACCGTGCCGATCGGCAAGGCGAAGGTGGTCCGGCCCGGCCGCGACGTGACGCTGGTGGCGTTTTCCATCACCGTCGGCCTGGCCCTGGCAGCGGCGGAAGAGCTCGCCAAGGATGGCATCGAGGCGGAGGTGATCGATCTTCGCACCCTGCGCCCGCTTGATACCGCGACCATCGTCGCGTCGCTGAAGAAGACCAATCGCATGGTGACGGTGGAAGAGGGCTGGCCCGCCTGCGGCATCGGGGCGGAGCTGATCGCGATCGCGGTCGAGCATGCGTTCGATTGGCTGGATGCGCCGGTCGTGCGCGTCACCGGCAAGGACGTGCCCATGCCCTATGCCGCCAACCTGGAAAAATTGGCGTTGCCGCAAACCGCCGAGGTCGTCGAAGCCGCGCGTAAGGTCTGTTACCGCAACTGAAGTCCGGGGACGCTGATGCCGATAGAAATATTGATGCCGGCGTTGTCGCCGACGATGACGGAAGGGAAGCTGGCGCGCTGGTCGGTGAAGGAGGGGGATGCGGTCACGGCGGGAATGGTCGTGGCGGAGATTGAGACCGACAAGGCGACGATGGAGGTCGAGGCGGTCGACGAGGGCCGTGTCGGCAAGATATTGGTTCCGGAAGGTTCCGAGAACGTGGCGGTGAACACGCCGATCGCGGTTCTGTTGGGCGAAGGGGAAAAGGCCAGCGCGCTTAGCGGCTACAAGCCGGGCGCGGCCAAGCCGTTCGCCGCGCCCGCGCCGGCTGCCGCCGCGGCGGCGCCATCGCACGTGGCACGGGCGCCGGCTGCTTCCCTAGCAACTCCGGCCCCCGCTCCGGCGCCGGCCAACCAGACGGGCCATGTTTTTGCGAGCCCACTGGCGCGGCGCATGGCGGCGCAAAGCGGCATCGATCTTGGCGCGGTGACCGGCTCCGGCCCGCGCGGGCGGATCGTCAAGCGCGATATCGAGGCGCGGCTCGGCGGCGCGGGGGCGCGGGCGCCGGGTGGCGTGGTGCCGGCGCCGGAATTGCCGCAAGGCGGCTTCGTTGCCGTACCGCTGACCTCGATGCGGAAGACGATCGCGCGGCGCATGCAGGAATCGAAGCAGCAGGTGCCGCATTTCTACCTCACCGTCGATATGGAGCTCGATCAGCTGCTGGCGCTCAGGCGCCAGATCAACGACAACACCGAATATAAGCTCACCGTGAACGACTTCCTGATCCGCGCGGCCGGCTTGGCGCTGGCGAAGGTGCCCGAGGCCAACGCGATCTGGGGCGGTGACGCGATCATGCGGTCGCAGACCGCCGATGTCTCGGTGGCGGTTGCGATCGAGAACGGCCTCATCACGCCGATCATCCGCGCCGCCGACCGCAAGACCGTCAGCATGGTGGCGAGCGAGATGCGCAATCTCGCTGAGCGGGCCAAGGCCGGCAAGCTGATGCCCGAGGAATACCAGGGCGGGGCGTTCTCGATCTCGAATCTCGGCATGTACAAGATCCGCGAGTTCGCCGCGATCATCAATCCGCCCCAGGGGTCGATCCTCGCCGTCGGCGCGGCGGAGCAGCGTCCGGTGGTGCGGAACGGCGCCCTTGCCGTGGCGACGCTGATGAGCTGCACCTTGGCCTGCGACCACCGCGTGATCGACGGCGTGCTCGGCGCCCGTTTCCTGTCGGCGATCCGCAAGTACATCGAAAATCCCGTCCTTTTAATGGTTTGACGAAGATTTCCTAGGTTAAATCTAAGCCTTTTCTGGCAAGGGCCGACGATTGCCGGTATTCGATCTGGTGTTGCCGCTTCGCCCGTAGTTTTTTCTGGTCTTAGATCAAAGATCTAAGGCGTTGATATAAAAAGGAGCGTTCTTGTGCCTGACGCGACGCAATTCGATCTCGTGGTGATCGGCTCCGGCCCGGGCGGTTACGTGGCGGCGATCCGTGCGGCGCAACTCGGCATGAAGACCGCGGTGGTGGAGCGCGAGCATCTCGGCGGCATCTGCCTGAACTGGGGTTGCATCCCGACCAAGGCCCTGCTGCGCTCGGCCGAGGTCTTGCGAACGCTACAACACGCCGCCGATTTCGGCTGCACGGTCGAGGGCAAGATCGGCTTCGATTTTGCCGGCATCGTCAAGCGCTCGCGGAAAGTCGCCGACCAGCTCTCGAACGGGGTGAAGTTCCTGCTCAAGAAGAACAAGGTCGCGGTCGTGATGGGCAGCGGCGCGCTGGCCGGCAAGGGCCGGGTGCGGGTCACGGCGGCGGATGGCACGGCAAGCGAGCTTTCCGCCCGGCATATCATCGTCGCCACCGGTGCCCGCGCCCGCAGCTTCCCGGGTCTTGAGCCCGATGGCGAGCGCGTCTGGACCTACAAGGAAGCGATGGTGCCGAAGGCGATGCCGAAATCGCTTCTGGTGATCGGCTCCGGCGCGATCGGGATCGAGTTCGCTTCGTTTTACTGCGCCCTCGGCACCGAGGTGACGGTGGTGGAGATTCTTGATCGTATCCTGCCGGTGGAGGATGCCGAAATCTCGGAGCTCGCCGCCAAGGCTTTCGAGCGGCAGGGTATCAAGCTCCGCACCAAGACCACGGTGAGCGCCTTGGCGAAGCAGGGCGCCGGCGTCGTCGCGAGCCTCAAGGACACGGCCGGGAAGACGGAAAAGATCAGCGTCGAGCGCGCCATTCTCGCGGTCGGCATCGTCGGCAACGTCGAGGGCATCGGCCTCGAGAAGACCGGGGTCAAGGTGGAGAAGGGCCATATCCAGGTCGATCGCTGGTGCCAAACCGGCGAGCCCGGGGTCTATGCCATCGGTGATATCGTCGGCCCGCCCTGGCTCGCCCACAAGGCGATGCACGAGGGCGTGATGTGCGTCGAGAAGATTGCCGGCGTCAAAGGCGTCGAGCCACTCGACACGAGCCGCGTCCCGGCCTGCACCTATTCGCATCCCCAGATCGCCAGCGTCGGCCTGACCGAGGCCAAGGCGAAGGAGAACGGGCGCGCGATCAAGGTCGGGCGCTTCCCCTTCATCGGCAATGGCAAGGCGGTGGCCCTGAACGACACCGAGGGCATGGTGAAGACGATTTTCGACGCCAAGACCGGCGAGCTCCTCGGCGCCCATATGATCGGCCCCGAAGTCACCGAGATGATCCAGGGCTATGGCATCGCGCGCACCCTGGAGGCGACCGAGGCGGAACTGATGGAGACCATCTTTCCGCACCCCACCCTCTCGGAAGCCATGCACGAATCGGTGCTTGACGCCTACGGCCACGCGCTCCACTTCTAAGGCAGGCGCCAAGGCGCCGCGACGAGGTCGCGTGAAGGACTTATGAGCGAAATTCCCCTGCGCCATCCCGAAAAGCGCCTGCGGCCGGATCATCCGGTGGCGCGCAAGCCTGCCTGGATTCGGGTCAAGGCGCCCACATCGCCGGAATATCAGGTCACCCGGAAGCTGATGCGCGGGCTCGGCCTCAATACCGTTTGCGAGGAGGCCGCCTGCCCGAATATCGGCGAGTGCTGGGCGAAGCGCCACGCGACGGTGATGATCCTGGGTTCGGTCTGCACCCGGGCCTGCGCTTTCTGCAACGTCGCCACCGGCAATCCCCAGGCGCTCGATCCGCACGAGCCCGAACATGTGGCGGAGGCCGTCGGCGGGCTCAATCTCGAGCATGTGGTGGTGACCTCGGTCGACCGCGATGATCTGGAGGACGGCGGCGCCGGCCAGTTTGTCGCCGTGATCCGGGCGATCCGCGCCAAGGCGCCTGGCACCACGATCGAAGTCCTGACCCCCGATTTCCTGCGCAAACCTGGTGCCCTTGAGGCGGTGGTGGCGGCCAAGCCCGACGTCTTCAACCACAATCTCGAAACCGTGCCGCGGCTCTATCCATCGATCCGGCCGGGCGCGCGTTATTTCCATTCGCTGCGGCTCTTGAGCCGAGCCAAGGAGCTCGATCCGACGATCTTCACCAAGTCCGGACTCATGGTCGGCCTCGGCGAGGACATGGGGGAGATCTATCAGGTGATGGACGATCTCCGCTCGGCGGAGGTCGATTTCCTTACGGTCGGCCAATACCTGCAGCCGACGCCGAAGCACGCGCCGCTCGATCGCTTCGTGTCGCCGGACGAATTCGCGCGCCTGAAGGAAATGGCGTTCGGCAAGGGTTTTCTCATGGTTTCCGCCTCGCCCTTGACCCGCTCCTCGCATCATGCTGGCGAGGATTTTGCGCGGCTCCGGGCCGCGCGCGAAGCGCTGGCCGCGAAAGCCGTCTAAGCCGATGCCGACCCATGCCGAGAGGCGGGTTCTTCCCTATAGCCCGCAGCAGCTGTTCGACCTTGTCGCCGGGATCGAGAGCTATCCTGAATTTTTGCCCTGGTGCGTTGGCGCCCGCATCCGCAAGCGCGAGGGTAACGTTCTGCTCGCTGACATGATTATCGGCTTCAAGATGTTCCGGGAGCGGTTCACCTCGCGCGTCGTTCTCGATCCGCCGGGCCGTATCGACGTCTCATACACCGAGGGCCCGTTCCGCCATCTCACCAACCACTGGCTGTTCCTGCCGCACGGTGACGGCGAGACCTTGATCGACTTTTACGTCGATTTCGAATTTCGCTCGCGTGTGCTGAAAGCGGCGATCGGCGTGCTGTTCAACGAAGCGGTGCGGCGGATGATCGGCGCCTTCGAGGGCCGCGCGGCGGCGCTCTACGGTGCGGGAGCGAGCCTGCCGTCGCCCTCCGGCCCAATCAAGCCCTGAGGGCCAAGGCGCGCCACGCGGGCGGCCGGTCAGATCTTCGACAGCGGCACGCCTTGCGCCAGAGCATAATAAACGTAGGAGATCGCGAGCAGGTTGATTGCCATGTGCGCGGCGATCGAGGCCCAGAGCGAGCGGAAGCGCTGATAGAGCAGCGCGAGCAGGAAGCCCACCGCGGTGGCGTAAAGAACATGCTCGGGCTGGATGTGGGCGATGCCGAAGGGGATGGCGCTGAGGAGCGCCGCGAGCCAGATGCGCATCCGTCGCCGCAGCCAGCCGAACAGCATGCCGCGGAACAAGGTTTCTTCGGCAATCGGGGCCACAATGCCGCCAAGGAGGAGCATCACCGCGAAGGCGGTCCAGGAAAAGCCCGCCGGCGCGAGAAGGCTGATGCCCGGCGTGTGCGGCGGCTGGCCGAGCAGGGACTGCAGCAGGGCGATGCCGAAGCTCAGCACCGGCCCGATGACGAGGCCGGCGGCGAAGGCGAGCAGCCATTGCCGGAGTGACAGCCCGCGAAGGCCGAGCAGTTGCGTGAGAGGGCGGCCGCGCGCCGCAACGGCCACGCCGGCGAGAAGTGCTGCGTTCTGGAGCGCGAGCAGGCTGGCGGTGAGCGCGAGGCGGTCTACCGGCCGGTCGCCGGCGTTCATGCCGGGCGGATGGATGGCGATGGCGGCGAGCAGGATAATGACGATCAGCCCGATGGTGACTGTGACGGCGACGATGACATCCTTGCCGCCGGGCGCGGCTTCGCCGGCGCTCGACGGCGGCGTCTCGGGTGACGTGCTGCTCACGGCAATGCTTCGGCCAGCAGCCGCAGGGCGGCGGCGACCGTGGCCAGACGAATGGCGTGGCGATCGCCCGGGCCAAAGAGATGGCGCTCGTGGCGCGTCGCTTGGTGGCGGGCGGCGACGGCGATATGCACGAGGCCGACCGGTTTTTCGACGCTGCCGCCGCCCGGCCCCGCGATGCCGGTCACGGCGACGGTAAGATCGACAGGCGCCGCCGCGAGCGCGCCCTCGGCCATGGCACGGGCCACTTCGTCG
>JAJYTL010000214.1 GCA_021793055.1 Pseudomonadota bacterium | reverse complement strand
CCGGGCAATAGATCCAGCTGTGGTCGTCGGTTTCGCCGCGGCAATGGTGGACCTCGAAGGTGAGGCCGCCGACGGTGAGGTCGATGCGCCGCTCATAGAGCAAATCGGGCGCGATATCGGGCGCGCCGAAACTGTCGAGGTCGGCGCTCGACGAGGCATCGACGCCGGCGGTGCCGCCGAACTGGCGCGCGTTGATCGCCTGGTTGTGCCGCGTGGTCAGGGCGTAGCGGGCGAAGCGCGCCGGCATCTCGCGCTGCGCGACGACGCGGGGCGGCGTTTGCCCCGGGATCAGGAAATGCGCGAGCCCATAGGCGTGGTCGACATGGCCCTGGGTGAAGATCGCGGTATGGATCGGCGCCTGGCTGCGCTGGCGCAACATGGTGGCGAGGTGCTGGCCGACCCGTTTCAGCCCCGAATCGACAAGCACGATCCCGGCATCGGTTTCGAAAGCGGTGCAGCCGGAAAACATCGACTGGAACCAGGTTCGCTCGGCCACCTCGACCGGCCCGCCGGACCAGAAGAACTTGGCCTCGTCCGGCGACTTGCCACGCATGGCGACGAAAGCATCGAGCGGGTTTGCAGCCATGACCGGACCCCTTTCTGTGCCGATCCATTCCAACTCCAAGAATGTAGTCAGTTGACTACATAGCGGAAACCGCGTCAAGATTGGAATCGTTTCGCGTCGCCTGGGGGGCGACGGGTCGCCCCTACCAGCGCGGGCCGTTTGGTTTCGCCTTGGCGCGCGATCCCGAAAAGTGGGTCCGCTTTTCGGCATCATGCTCTAGGATCGCGGCCCGGCGCCTTGCCGGCCGCGGTGGCCGCAGGCAAGGCGGAACAGTTGAGGGAGGGGTTTGCCGTCATGAACATGATCGATCTCCAGGGCCGCAAGGCCATCGTCACCGGCGCCGCGCGCGGCATCGGCCGCGCCATCGCCGAGCGGCTGTTGCAGAGCGGCGCCGCGGTCGCGATCTGGGACATGGACGAGGCCGAGGCGAAGAAGACGGCGGCCGCGCTCGGCAAGCACGGCGAGACCCTGGCGCTGCAGGTCGACGTGACTGACGAGGCTTCCGTCAAGGCGGCGACGGAGGCGACGCGGAGCCGCTTCGGGCGGATCGACATCCTGGTGAACAGCGCCGGCATTTCTGGGCCGAACCGCAAGGTCTGGGAATATGGCGCGGCCGATTGGCGGCGCGTCGTCGAGGTTGATTTGGTCGGCACCTTTCTTTGCTGCGCGGCGGCGATTCCGGAAATGCTGAAGAACGACTACGGACGCATCGTCAATATCGCCTCGATCGCCGGCAAGGAAGGCAACCCCAACGCGTCCGCCTACAGCGCCGCCAAGGCCGGCGTCATCGGGCTCACCAAGTCGATCGGCAAGGAATGCGCGACCACCGGCGTGATCTGCAATTGCGTCACCCCGGCCGCGATCGAGACCGACATCTTCGCGCAGATGAGCCAGGAGCATATCGATTACATGCTCTCGAAGATTCCGATGAATCGCTTCGGCAAGGTCGACGAGGTGGCGGCGATGGTCGCCTGGCTGGTCTCGGCCGAATGCTGCTTTTCCACCGGCGCCGCCTTCGACATTTCGGGCGGCCGCGCGGTTTACTGAACGCGGCTTATCGCGAGCCGCGAGCGAAGCCGCCGGGTTGCGCGGCGCGAGGGAGGGAACATGGGCCGGAAGATTCTCTTCATCACCACCGATCAGCAGCGCTTCGACGCGCTCGGCTGCAACGGCGGGAGCGTTGCCCGCACGCCGGTGGTGGATGCCTTGGCGAAGGGCGGGATTTCCTATTCCCGCGCCCATTGCCAGAGCGTGGTCTGCATGCCCTCCCGCGCCACCATGATCACCGGCCAATACGTGCACACCCATGGCGTGTGGATGAACGGCGTGGCCTTGCCCGAGGAGGCGCCGAGCGTCGCGCGCTATCTCAACGATCGCGGCGGCTATCGCACGGCGCTGATCGGCAAGGCCCATTTCGAGCCGATGCTCGACCTCAAGTTCCGGTTCATGGAGAACCGGCTCGCCAACGCGCAAAGCTTCGGGCCGCACCGCGGCTTCGAGCATATGGAGCTCTCGGGCCATGTGGCGCGCGGCTTCTGGCATTATTCGGCCTGGATGCGCGAAAATCACCCGCAGGAAATCGACGCCTATTATCCGGTGCTGAACCCGGCGACCTTCGAGCAGAACAGCCATGGCGGCGGCGATACCGGCGCCATCCAGGTGAAGCACAATCCGATTTCGCGCGCCGATTACCACACCGAATGGGTGGCGGATCGCACCATCGCCTATCTCGACAGCCTTGATCCGGAGGACGACTGGTTCGTCTGGATGAGCTTTCCCGATCCGCACCATCCCTGGGATCCGCCGATGTCGGAGCTCGGCCGGGTCAATTGGCGCGATCTCGATCTGCCGGCGGGCTATCCCGGAAGCCGCGACAAGATCAAGGCAATCCTCGCCGACAAGCCCCGCCATTGGCTCGACTGGTACACGGGCAAGGCGGTGACGTGCTTCGAGGCACCGCCCGATTTTGTGCCGGCAAGCCTGACCGCCGATCAGATCCGCGAAATCACCGCCATGGTGCATATCGAAAACGAGCTGATCGACGAGGCCTGTGGCCGCGTCCTCGCGCATATCGCGACGAAGGGGTGGGCGGCGGATACCGACGTTCTCTATTCCACCGATCACGGCGAGTTGCAGGGCGACTTCGGACTTCTGTTCAAGGGGCCGCATCACGTCGACGCGCTGATGCGCGTGCCGTTGATCTGGCGTCCGGCGCCGGCTGCCGCGATCGCGCCCGCGGCGGTGCCGCAGCCGGTCGGTCATGTCGATCTGGCGCCGACCTTCTGCGCTATCGCCGGGCTTCCAGTTCCGGATTGGATGCAGGGCCGGCCCCTGCCGATCAGCGGCCGCGGCGCCGAGGCCGAGAAGCGCGAGCGCGTGATCACCGAATGGGACAGCGAGCACAACGGCATCGCGATCCATCTTCGCAGCCTCTATCGCGACGGCTACCAGATCACGCGCTACGAGAAAAGCGCGTTCTACGACGGCAGCGAGGGCGAGCTTTACGATCTCAAGAACGATCCCCGGCAATGGCGTAACTTGTGGGCCGATTCGGCCTATGCCGGGCTGAAATCGGATCTTCTCGCCGATCTCGCGGACAACCTGCCGCCGCCGCGCGATCCGCCGCTCGCGCGCTATTCCAGCGTGTAGCCTCTCGCGGTCTCGCGTCCATTCGCGTCGGTAGTGGTCGTTCCTCGCGCTGGTATCGGGCCGCGCCAGCCGCTAACATCGGACCCGGCAACAACGGGACCGCCGGCAACAAGCCGCGTGGATCGGTCGCGGAGGGTACGATGGATATCGGATTTTTGTCGGCGAAGCAGCTCGCGGCCCGCGTCCGCCAGCGCAAGATCGGCTGTCTGGAGCTGCTCGAGCATTATCTCGACCGCATGGAGCGGTACAACCCGCTGATCAACGCGATCGTTGTCACCGACGTGGACGCAGCGCGCAAACGTGCCCGCGCCGCCGATCGGGCGCTCGCCAAGGGCGAAGTCTGGGGGCCGCTGCATGGCGTGCCGATGACGATCAAGGAATCCTACAACGTCGTTGGCATGCCGACGACCTGGGGCCTGATCGAGCACAAGGACAGCTATCCCGAGAAGAACGCGCTCGCGGTCGAGCGCTACGTGGACGCCGGCGCGATCCTGTTCGGCAAGACCAACGTGCCGGTGATGCTGGCCGATTGGCAGAGCTTCAACCCGATCTACGGCACCACCAACAATCCCTGGGATTTGGGGCGCACGCCGGGCGGCTCGTCGGGCGGCGCCGCGGCGGCCTTGGCGGCCGGTCTGACCGGCATCGAATCGGGAAGCGACATCGGCTCCTCGATCCGCGATCCGTCGCATTATTGCGGCGTCTTCGGCCACAAGCCGACCTACGGCCTGTGCCCGCCGACCGGCCACGCGCTCCCGGGCAAGGTCGCCTTCTCGGATATTTCGGTGATCGGGCCGCTGGCGCGGAGCGCCGACGATCTCGCGACTGCGCTCTCGATCATCGCCGGGCCGGACGAGATCGAGAGCAATGGCTATCGCCTCGCCCTGGCGGCGCCGAAGAAGACCGAGCTTCGCCAGTTCAAGGTCGCGGTGCTGCTGAACGACGCCAATGCCGAGGTCGATCACGAGGTGCAGGAGCAGATTCAGCGGCTCGCCGATTTCCTGGCCAAGAAACGGGTCAAGGTGAACGACAAGGCGCGCCCCGATTTCGATACCACGGCGGCGCATCGGGTCTTTATCAGCCTTCTTCGCTCGGCCACCTCGGGCCGCCTTTCGAACGCGGACTTCGCACGCACCCTCAAGACGGTCGGCACGCTCGCGCCCGACGATCACAGCTATTTCGCCGCCTTCAGCCGCGCCAACGTGATGTATCACCGCGACTGGCTGGCGGTGAACGAGGAACGGCATCAAATCCGCCTGAAATGGGCGGAGTTCTTCAAGACCTACGATCTGATGCTGTGCCCGGTCGCGTCCTCGGCCGCCTTCCCGCACGATCAGGCGGGCGAGCGCCACGAGCGCATGATCGGGGTCAACGGCAAGCGGGTTCCCGGCACCGACCAGTTGTTCTGGGCCGGCTATTCCGGCGCCTATTACCTGCCGTCGACGGTGGCGCCGATCGGCCTCACGCCGTCGGGGCTTCCGGTCGGCGTGCAGATCATCGGCCCGCAATACGGCGATCGGACCTGCCTTGCCTTCGCCAAGCTGCTGGAGCGCGAGTATCGCGGCTTCGTGCCGCCGCCCGGCTACGAGCAGTAACGCCGCGCCCGAGTGGCCGAATAGGAATATACGGCGTTCGGGCGCGGCGCCAAGCGCCTACTTGCTGGCGGCGAGGATCGAATCGCGCACCACGGTGACGATGCGATCCAGCGCGTCTTCCGGCGTCACCAGGGGCGGCGCGATGCAGATCGTGTCGCCGATGGCGGGATCGGCCGAACCGCCGCGAATGCGCAATAGGACGCCACGCGCCATGGCCTCCTTCGCGACCTTGGCGCCGAGGCCGAGCGCCGGGGCTTTGCTGTCCTTGTCGGCAACAAGCTCGACGCCGCACATCATGCCGAGGCCGCGGACATCGCCGACATGCGGCAGGTCGCGCAGGCCTTCGAGACCGCCCAAGAGCCGCTTGCCCATGATCGCCGCGCGCTCGACCAGGCCTTCGCGCTCGATGATCTCGACGTTCTTCAGGCCGACGGCGCAGCACACCGGATGGCCGGAATAGGTCGCGGCATGCATGAATTTCTGGTCGCTGGGCGCCTGCTCGATCGCGGCCTGCACGCGATCGGAGACGAGCACGCCGCCAAGCGGCAGGTGGGCGCTGGTGACGCCCTTGGCGAAGGAGACCAGATCGGGCGTCACGCCCCAGCGGCCGAGCGCGAACCAGCGGCCGGTGCGGCCGAAGCCGGTGATGACCTCATCCGCGATCAGGAGCACGTTGTGCCGGTCGCAGATTTCGCGCAGGCGGGGGAAATAGGTATCGGGCGGCACGATCACGCCGCCGGCGCCCATCACCGGCTCGGCGATCACGGCGGCGACCGTATCCGCGCCTTCGGCCAAGATCATCTTCTCCACCGCGTCCGCCGCCTCGATGCCGGGATCGCCGTTGCCCGGCCAGCGATAGGGATAAGGCGCCGGCGCCTGGAGAAAATTCGCCACCAAGGGCCCGAACATCTTGTGATAGGCGGCCATGCCGGTCGCGCTCATCGCCGCCATGGTGACGCCGTGATAGGCGTGAACGCGCGAGATGATCTTGACCTTGCCCGGCTTGCCGCCGACCTTCCAGAAGAAGCGCGCGATCTTGAACGCGGATTCGTTGGATTCGGCGCCAGCGGTGGTGAAATAGACCGCCCTGGTATTGGCATAGGCGAGGCCGACGAGACGCGCGGCCAGGCGGATCGCCGGCTCGTTGGTGCCGCCGGCATAAGCCGAGGCGAAGGCGAGGCGGCTCATCTGCTCG
>JAJYTL010000213.1 GCA_021793055.1 Pseudomonadota bacterium | reverse complement strand
GAAGGCGCGCATCGCCGAATGGATTCGCTCCAAGCTCTAGCGCACGGACATGGTTTTGCGTCGGATCGACGCAAAACCATGTCCGTGCGCTGTGCTGATGAATCGGAGCATGACCGCAGCCGAAAAGTGAAACCACTTGTCGCGATCATGCTCGGGCGCACGATGATTTTGCGTCGAGCCGACGCGAAATCATGCCCGTGCGCTATTTCAATGAATCTGAGCATGATCGCAGCCGAAAAGCGCTCCCGCTTTTCTCGATCGTATTCTAACGCCCGGTAATTTCGGCCTCGATGTCTTGGCGCAGCGCCTTGAGCACCGCGCCGGCAAGATAAAGCGAGCCCGCGATCAGCACCCGGCACGACGCCGTGCCGGCCGCCTCGGCGATCGTCCGGAGCGCCGCCGGCACTGAGGGCGCGGCGCGGCCCGCCATGCCGAGCTGCGTCGCGACGCGGTGGATCGCTTCCGGCGCGAAGGCACGCGGATCGTCCGGGATCGGCACCCCGGTGACGCTCGCGGCGCGGCCGGCGAAGGGGCGGAGAAAGCCCTCGATATCCTTGTTGTCCTTCATCGCGACGATGAGATGAAGCGGCGGTGCCGCCGCGGCGCCGAAGAAATGCGTCGCCAGAGCCTCGGCCGCCGCCGGGTTGTGGCCGCCATCGAGCCAAAGCTCGGCGGGTTGCGGCAACAGCGCGTTGAGGTCGGTGCCCTTGAGCCGTTGCAGCCGTGCCGGCCATGAGACTTGGCGCAAGCCCGCCGCCAGAGCGTCGTTGTCGACGCGAAAGCCGTCGAGCTTGCGGATCGCCGCCACCGCCGTGCCGGCATTGGCGATCTGGTGCGCGCCTTCGAGCGCCGGCAGCGGCAAGGTCAGGGTTTCGTCCGCGCCGCGCCAAACCAGGGCGCCGTTTTCGCGCGCCACCTGCCATTCGGCGCCGTGGCGGAACAGCGGCGCGCTGATCAGGCGCGCCCGCGCCGCGATCGCCGCCGCCGCCGCGCGGTCCTGCGGCCCAATCACCGCCGCAACCCCGGCCTTCAGGATTCCCGCCTTCTCGGCCGCGATGGCTTCGAGCGTCGGGCCGAGAAATTCCATGTGATCGAGCGCGATCGGCGTGATCGCGCTCAACGCCGGCCGGACGATTACATTGGTCGCGTCGAGGCGGCCGCCGAGCCCGGTTTCGAGCAGCGTCACGTCCGCCGGCACCGCGGCGAAGGCGACGAAGGCGGCCGCCGTCGTGGCCTCGAAAAAGGTGATCGGATCGCCGCGGTTCGCCCGTTCCACCGCGTCCAGCGCGCCGAGCAGCACCCGATCCGCGATCGGCCGGCCGGCCACGCGGATGCGCTCGTTGAAGCGCACCAGATGCGGCGAGATATAGGCATGCACGCGAAACCCCGCCGCTTCCAGAATGGCGCGCAGATAGGCGATCAGCGAGCCCTTGCCGTTGGTGCCGGCGACATGGATGACCGGCGGCAGGCGGCGTTCCGGATTGTCGAGCTGGGCGAGCAGCCGCGCGATGCGAGCGAGCGAGAGATCGATCCGCTTCGGGTGCAGCGCCTCGAAACGGGCGAGCGCGGCGTCGATCGCGCCGCTCTCCGTGGCGGCGCCGGTCATGGCGATAATGACGCGCGCATCGCGGCCGGCGTCAGGGATGTTGCGGCCCGGCGGCCATTTCCGGCTGTTCGACGCGCGGGCCGGCGGGCAGCAGAAGGCCGACGAGGCGGCTCAAGGTGGCGCGCAGGTCGCGGCGATGCACCACCATGTCGAGCATGCCGTGCTCAAGCAGATATTCGGCGCGCTGGAACCCCTCCGGCAAGGTCTGGCGGATGGTCTGCTGGATGACGCGCGGCCCGGCGAAGCCGATCAGCGCGCCAGGCTCGGCCAGCGCGATATCGCCGAGCATGGCGAAGGAGGCGGTGACGCCGCCGGTGGTCGGATCGGTGAGCACGACGATGAAGGGCAGGCCGGCCTCGCGCAGCCGCTGCACCGCGACCACGGTGCGCGGCATCTGCATCAGCGACAGCATCCCCTCCTGCATGCGGGCGCCGCCCGAGGCAGAGAACACGATCAGCGGCATGCGGCCCTGCACCGCGCGCTTCGCCGCGGTGACGAAGCCCTCGCCGACCGCAAGCCCCATCGAGCCGCCGAGGAAGCCGAAATCCTGCACCGCCGCGACGATGCGGCGGCCGTCGAGATCGCCTTCAGCGACGACCAGCGCATCCTCGCCGTTGGTGCGCTGCCAGGCCTGGCGCAGGCGCTCGGCATAGCGCATCGAGTCGCGGAAGCGGATCGGATCGGTCGGCACCGCCGGCACCGCGATGCGGCTATGGCCGGCCTCGCCGAAGAGGAGCCCGAGCCGCTCCTTGGCGCCGATCCTGAGATGGTGGTCGCATTGCGGGCAGACCCAGAGCGCCGCCGCCATCTCGCCATGAAAGATCATCTGGCCGCAGCCCGGACATTTGGTCCACAGGTTGTCCGGCGTGTCCTTGCGCTGGCGGAACGCGCGGATCTTGGGCAGAACCTGATTGGTGATCCAGTTCATCGGCTACTCCGCGGTGATTTTGCGGGCATCACGCACGCCTTCGGCGAGGCGCTTGACGAGATCGAGAACCTGGGCCGGCGCCGCCGCCGGGGTCGGCGCGGCGGCGATCTCGGCGACCAGGGCCGAGCCCACCACCACCGCGTCGGCGGCGCGCGCCACCGCCGACGCCTGTTCCGGATTGCGGATGCCGAAGCCGACCGCGATCGGCAGATCGCTGTGGCGGCGGATGCGGGCGATCGCCGCCGCGACGCGGCCGACGTCGGGCGCCGCGGTGCCGGTGACGCCGGCGATCGAGACGTAGTAGATGAAGCCCGAGCCGTTGTGCAGCACCTTCGGCAGCCGTTCGTCGTCGGTGGTCGGCGTCGCCAGGCGAACGAAGGTGAGCCCGGCCTTTTTGGCCGGCAGGCAAAGCTCCGCGTCCTCCTCGGGCGGCAGGTCGACCATGATCAGGCCGTCGACGCCGGCCGCGAGCGCGTCCGTGATGAAGCGATCAACGCCGTAGCTGTAGACCGGATTGAAATAGCCCATGAGGATGATCGGCGTCGCCGCATCGCCGGCGCGAAAGGCGCGCACCAGGGCGAGCGTCTGTTTCATCGACCCGCCGGCGGCGAGCGCCCGCAGCGAGGCGGCCTGGATCGCCGGCCCGTCCGCCATCGGATCGCTGAACGGCATGCCAAGCTCGATGATGTCGGCGCCGGCCTTGGGCAGGCCCTTGAGGATTTCGAGCGAGATCGCCGGATCGGGATCGCCGGCGGTGAGGAAGGTGACGAGACCGGCACGGTTCTCGGCCTTGAGCGCGGCGAAGCGCCGCGCGATGCGCCCCATGGCCGTGTTGTCCCCGGCACTCACAGCGGCATCCCCAGGGCTTCGGCGACGGTGAAGATGTCCTTGTCGCCGCGGCCGCACATGTTCATCACCAGAAGATGGTCGCGCGGCAAGCCCGGCGCCATGCGCCGCACATGGGCGAGCGCGTGCGCCGGCTCCAGCGCTGGCAGGATGCCTTCGAGCTTGGCGCAAAGCTCGAAGGCGGCAAGCGCCTCGGCGTCGGTCGCCGAGACGTAGTTGACGCGGCCGATGTCGTGCAGCCAGGCGTGCTCGGGGCCGATGCCGGGATAGTCGAGCCCGGCCGAGATCGAATGCGCCTCGATGATCTGGCCGTCGTCGTCCTGCAACAGATAGGTGCGGTTGCCGTGCAGCACGCCGGGCCGGCCCTTGGCGATCGAGGCCGCGTGCTTTTCGGTGTCGAGGCCGAGGCCCGCCGCCTCGACCGCGTAGAAATCGACCGTGGCGTCGTCGAGGAAGGGATGGAACAGTCCCATCGCGTTCGAGCCGCCGCCGATGCAGGCGACCAGGCTGTCCGGCAGGCGGCCTTCCTTTTCCAGGATCTGCGCCTTGGCCTCGATGCCGATCACCGATTGGAAATCGCGCACCAGCGTGGGATAGGGATGCGGGCCGGCGACGGTGCCGATGATGTAGAAGGTATCCTCGACATTGGCGACCCAATCGCGCAGCGCCTCGTTCATCGCGTCCTTCAAGGTGCGCGAGCCCGATTTCACCGCCCTCACCTCGGCGCCGAGAAGCCGCATGCGAAAGACGTTCGGCTTCTGCCGCTCGATGTCGATCTCGCCCATGTAGATGACGCAGGGCAATCCGAAGCGGGCGGCGACCGTCGCGGTGGCGACGCCGTGCTGGCCGGCGCCGGTCTCGGCGATGATGCGCTTCTTGCCCATGCGCCGGGCGAGCAGGATCTGGCCGATGCAGTTGTTGATCTTGTGCGCGCCGGTGTGGTTGAGCTCGTCGCGCTTGAAATAGATCTTGGCGCCGCCGAGATGCTCAGTCAGCCGCGCGGCGAAATAGAGCGGGCTCGGCCGGCCGACGTAATCGCGCATCAGATCGTCGAACTCGGCCTTGAAGGCGGGATCGGCCTTGGCGTCGTTATAGGCGCGCTCGACCGCGAGAACGAGCGGCATCAGCGTCTCGGCGACGAAACGGCCGCCATAGATGCCGAAATGCCCGCCCTCGTCGGGACCGGCGCGATAGGAATTGGGCGGATTGGGTCGTGCCACGGCCATGCTTGCTACAATCCTCTTGCCGCTTCGAGAAAGGCCTCGATCTTGGAAATGTCCTTAACGCCGCGCGCGCTCTCGACGCCGGAGGAAACATCGACCGCGCTGGCGCCGCTCGTGCGCACGGCCTCGGCCAGATTGCCGGCGTCGAGCCCGCCCGAGAGCAGCCAGGGCTTGGCGAAACGCCGCCCGGCCAAAAGCCGCCAATCAAAGGCGAGGCCGTTGCCGCCGGGCAGCGCGTCGGCGGCGGCCGGCGGCTTGGCGTCGAACAGCAGCCAATCGGCGGCATCCGCATAAGCTTCGGCGCGCGCCAGGTCCTGCGGCCCGGAAAGCGGAAGTGCGCGGATCACCGGCAAGCCGAACCGCCGGCGCACCGCCGCCACCCGCTCCGGCGTCTCGGCGCCATGCAACTGGATCAGGCCAAGCGGCGCCTCGGCCAAAGTCGCCGCCAGCAGTTCATCGCTCGGATCGACGAAGACGCCGACCGGCTTCGCGCCGTCCGCAGCGGCGATCAGCGCCCCGGCCTCGGCCGGCGTCAGCGCGCGCGGCGAGGGCGGATAGAAGATGAAGCCGACAAAGGCCGCGCCGCCCCGGGCGGCGGCGGCGACCGCCGCCTCGGTCTTGAGGCCGCAAATCTTCACCGTCAAACCCATGGTGGGCTCAGATCGCCGGCGGCGACGAACGGAAGGGGGATGTCGTCATGGCGCGATCTTATAGCAAATCCGAGCACCGAAAGGCGGAGAATTCCGCCCCGCGCTCGGCCCCCGGCGCATCCCCCGTGCGCCGCGGCGCCGAAGCTGGTAAACTCCGCTTAGTCCCTGGCTTTCCTGACGAACCGCCCGCGGCGGGGCGGTCCTTTTCCCTCCCAACCCCGGCCCTGCCATGACCGAACGGCCCGATCCCTTCCGCTTTTCCATCCGCATCAAGGTCGGCGACACCAAGACCTTGGGGCCGGGCAAGATCGCGCTTCTGGAAGGCATCGCGCGCCAGGGCTCGATCGCGGCGGCCGCGCGCGAGATGGCGATGTCGTATCGCCGCGCCTGGCTGCTGATCGACGATCTGAACCATGCCTTCCACAAGCCACTGGTGGAGACCGCGCCCGGCGAGCGCCAGGGCTCGCGCCTCACCCGGCTCGGCCGCCAGGTGATCGCCGATTACCGCATGATCGAGGCCAAGGCCGAAGCCGCCTGCCGCCGCGAAATCGCCGGCCTTAAAAAAGCCCTGGTCCGCCGCGACTAGCGCACGATGATTTTGCGTCGAGCCGACGCGAAATCATGCCCGTGCGCTGTTTCGATGAATCTGAGCATGATCGCGGCCGAAAAGCGGAAACGCTTTTCCCGATCATGCTCGGGCGCACGATGATTTTGCGTCGAGCCGATCCAAAATCATGTCCGTGCGGCGCGCCGGCCCGTCAGCTATATCTGATCCAATACTATAT
>JAJYTL010000212.1 GCA_021793055.1 Pseudomonadota bacterium | reverse complement strand
CGTTCCTAACATCCGTAGAAGGACTGCCACCCGCAACTCCGACCCCTCCCGTCGAGCCGCCGCCGCGATATCCCATCTCCCTGTTTGCGCCGTCTACTTCTTCGGCGCGGAAAAGGCGTCGACCGCCGTTCGCGCGTCGGGGCCATTCACATCTCTTGCCTGAGCCGACCAGTAGGCGCCGCGCGCGCTAATACGGCTCTTTTGACTCCCGAAGTGAGCGGCCGCTGCGCCGATATCACGGAATTGCCTTCCAAACTCCGCACTGACTGCTGACCAACCAAGGATGCGCTGAATGCAGAGTTCCGAAGCGTTTCGAGTACCATGCCCGGGCCGACTTCGGTAATTCCCTTGCCAAAAATGCCGGGGACCCGGCCGTCGATGTTGTGAACGACAAGCGTACGAGCCCCAAGGTCTCGAACAACATTCTGGAACAGCAGCTCCACGCCCGCCGGTTCGCTTGCATCGCACACGTATCGCCGCACGCCGTGCGTGTTCTCCAGATTCTGCAGCGCAGATTTATCCAGGTTCCTGGCTGCGATGCCGACACGCATGCCGTTTTGTGCGAGCAACCTGGCGCAGCTCGCGCTGATGCCAGGTCCGCCGCCAACGATGAGGGCAACGTCTCCTGCGCATGATTGAGCATTACCGCTGTCCAATTGCATCATGTTTCGGGCTCCTTTGTTCCGTTGCGGAGACAACCGACCAACCCGAGCCACGATATATGATTATCGTCATATAGCTTGCTTTTACATGATGAACGACATATAGTCTATCAACTGACTTTCGAAATGGGCTGCAAATATGAAGGTGAGTCGGGAGCAGGCTACCGAGAATCGCGAACGCATCGTGCAGGTCGCCGCGAAGCTGTTCCGGGAGCGCGGATTCGACGGGATCAGCGTTGCCGACCTGATGAAGTCCGCGGGGCTGACCCATGGGGGCTTCTATGGACATTTCGCGTCGAAAGAAGATTTAGCCGCGGAAGCTTGCGGCCGCGCGATCGACGGTTCGCTACAAAAATGGTCGGCCGAAGCCGAGAAAGCGCCTGACAAGGCCTTCTCGAAAATTATCAATAGCTACCTTTCCGAGGCGCACCGGGACGGTCCCGGGTGCGGCTGTCTGGTTGCGGCGCTCGGCTCCGATCTCGGACGACAGACCCCGCCCATTCGGCGCGTGGTGACCGAGGGCATACAGGCTCTTGTGCGGCTGCTCATGCCGCTCGTACCCGGAAAGTCGAAGCCCGCTCGGCGGCGGAAAGCCCTCTTCGACTTCGCCGCGATGGTCGGAGCCGTGACTATCGCGCGGGCCGTCGATGATCCCCGGTTGTCAAAGGAAGTACTCGACACTGTTGCTTCGTCGTTGTCGGATCCGGACAAGGAGAGAGGCCACTGAGGTCTTTACTGCAGAGAGCGATGGACCAACAAAATGCTAGACCCCAACCAAATGTCGGCGCCGTTCGGCCTAGAACAATTGCGCGCAATCTTCGCCGGCCGGACCGGGTACCAGGGCATCGTCCAAATGCTCGACTTGCATCCAATCTCGGCCGAGGAGGGCTTCGTCGTGTTCGAAGGCTCGCCCACACAAGCAGTCTACAATCCGCTCCACGTCGTGCATGGCGGCTATGCGGAGACCTTGCTCGATACCGTGATGGGCTGCGCCGTGCACTCCCGCATTCAGGCTGGCCAGGGCTACACCACGCTCGAACTCAAGGTTGCCTACCACCGCGCGTTGACCGATGCGAGCGGTCCAGTCCGTGCCGAGGGCCGCGTCATATCGATCGGCAGGCGCGCCGCCTTCGCGGAAGGTGGGCTGTTGGATAAGGACCACAATCTGTGCGCCAGCGGCACGACGACATGCCTGCTGTTGAACCAACGCGGTGGAGCGTGACATGGAAGCCGGAAATGCGACGGCGGCGGTGATCGGCGTCGGGGACTATACCGGCGCCGCCATCGCAAGGAAGTTCGCCGCCGAAGGCTTTACCGTCTTCGCCGGCCGGCGGCGCGGCGACAAACTCGCCCCACTGGTCGCCGAGGTCGAGGCGGATGGCGGCCGGATTGTCGGCCGCTCGCTTGACGCACGGCGGGAAGAGGAGGTAGCCGCTTTCCTTCGCGACGCCGATGCGGCTGCACCGCTCGAAGTCTGCATCTTCAACATTGGCGCGAACGTCAATTTTCCGCTGCTCGAAACCACCGAGCGCGTCTTCCGCAAGGTTTGGGAACTCGCCTGCTACGCCGGTTTTCTCACCGCTCGCGAGGCAGCGCGGGTGATGCTACCGCATGGCCGCGGCAATATTTTCTTCACCGGCGCCACCGCCAGTCGGCGCGGCGGAATAGGCTATGCCGCGTTCGCCAGCGCCAAATTCGGCCTGCGCGCTGTGGCGGAAAGCGCGGCGCGCGAATTAGGACCGAAGAACATCCATGTCGCGCATCTCGTCATCGATGCCGGGGTCGATACCGAGTGGGTGCGCGGCCGCATCCGCGAGCGGGAGGGCGAGGCGGCGCTTGCCGATCTCGATCCTTTTCGGCTGATGCGGCCGGAATCGGTCGCCGAAGGCTTTTGGCAGATTTACCGAGAGCCGCGCGACGCCTGGTCGTTCGAGCGCGAGATCCGGCCCTTCGCGGAAAAGTGGTGAAGCCATGCCAAGGGTAGAATTCCATTTCGATTTCGGAAGCCCGAACGCCTATCTGGCGCATCTGGTCGTTCCGGAAATCGAGCGGCGCACCGGCGCCAAGTTTCTATATGTTCCGGTGCTACTGGGCGGGGTGTTCAAGCTTACCAACAACCGCTCGCCCGCGGAGAGCCTCGCCGGCATCAAGAACAAGGTCGAATACGAATGGCTTGAGACCGAGCGCTTTGTTGCGCGCCATGGCATCACCCGCTTCCGCCGCAACCCGTTCTTCCCGATCAACACGCTGACCATCATGCGCGGCGCGATCGCGGCGCAGAAGCTCGGTGTCTTCGAACGTTATGTCGACGAGATGTACAGGCACATGTGGTTCGAGCCAAAGAAGCTCGACGACTCGGAGGTTTGGCGCGCCGCCTTAGACGAATCTGGCTTTGACGCGCCGCGCTTCGCCGAGCTGGTCCAGGACGCTGCGGTTAAGGCGCGGCTGCTCGAAAACACACAGCGCACTGTCGATCGCGGCACCTTCGGTTCGCCAACCTTCTTTGTCGATGACGAAATCTTCTTTGGCAAGGATCGGCTGCGCGATGTCGAGGAAATGATCCTCTCTGAGTAACAGAGCATTCTGAGGTCGCCAGATCCGCCGTCAGAAGCGTCGGATCGGGGCGGGCATCCGCGATCCGTCGCGCGACAGCATCACGGTTTCCCCTGTGCGTTCATTTAAGATTGCCGTAGACGACGCCGTACCGCGCCGCGCGGATCGGAAGGCCGACGGTCAGCGCCGGTCTCATAGGTCTGCGGCGTAACCGCTTCCTCTCGCCGTCAAGGCGCCGCTGCCGGCGCAGCCTCATCGCCTTGTCCTCAGATTCCCATTGACACTATACATGACGATGATCATATATACGGCTTAAATGACAAACGTCATTAATAGGACCAGGAGCGACCCTTATGAGCACTCGGCCCACCGTCCTTGTCACTGGCGCCTCGACCGGCATCGGCGCCGTCTATGCAGACCGTTTTGCCCACCGCGGCCATGATCTCGTCCTGGTGGCGCGCAATGCGGCGTTGATGGAGACGCTGGCCGAGCGCCTGACGAGGGAAACTGGCGTCAACGTGAATGTACTGCCCGCCGACCTCACAGATCCGCAGGATCTTGCTCGGATCGAGTGGCGCCTGCGCGAGGATGCGCGCATTGGCGTGCTGGTGAACAATGCCGGCGCCGCGATCCCTGGCGGCTTTCTGGAGCAGAATGGCGACGACGTCGCAAAGCTGATCGGACTCAACGTCACTGCCCTCACCAGGCTCGCCAACGCCACCGCCCCACGCTTCGTGATGGCTGGCCAGGGGGCGATCATCAATCTGGGCTCGGTAATCGGCCTCGCCCCGGAGATCGGCTCCACGGTCTATGGCGCGACCAAGGCGTTTGTGCTGTTCCTCTCTCAGGGCCTCAATGTCGAGCTCGGTCCAAAGGGCGTCTATGTCCAGGCTGTCCTTCCTGCCGCTACGCGCACCGAGATCTGGGCGCGGTCCGGCCGTGACGTGAATACGTTGCCGGCGGTGATGGAGATCGATGAGCTGGTGGACGCCGCGCTCGTGGGTTTCGACCGCCGCGAGGCCGTGACCATCCCGCCGCTACCGGACGCCGGCCAGTGGAGCGCCTTCGAAGCCGCGCGCCGGGCGATGCTGCCCAATTTCAGTCAGGCCCAGCCGGCCGGGCGGTATCGGTCCGTCGCCTGAGCATGCCGCAATAAGGAGCAGCCCGACCATCGGGCACATGTCGTCGGTTTGGAGAAACAATGAACCCGCATACCGGAAAAGCCGCGGTCGCGACCGAAGCCCCCTCGGGCATCGGTGACGCCAGCGCCGAAGCCTTCGCGCGATCGGGCTCCGCTGTCTTGGGGAAAAATCGCCGAACAACCCCCAACGGACCGAAGCAGCCTGCGCGCATCCGACGCTCTGCTGTCGCGCCGACCCAGGTCCTGGCTATCGTGTGCGTCGGCATCGTGCTCGCCAATCTCGACTTGTTCATAGTCAACGTGGCCTTGCCCAACATCGCCCGCGATTTCGACGCCACGCTAGAAGACCTTTCCTGGGTCCTGAACGGCTACGCTATCGCCTATGCTGCGCTGCTAGTGTTCTTCGGGCGGCTGGCCGAACGGCATCGCCGCGACCTCAGTTTCATTCTGGGGATCGCGCTGTTCACGGCCGCCTCGGCCGCCTGCGCCGCCGCCAACAACGTCACCGTATTGGTCGCATTCCGCGTCATTCAGGCGGCCGGCGCGGCGCTGATGACACCAACATCCATTGGTCTCCTGCTCGCGTCGTTTCCGCCCGATCGTCGCGGCAGCGCCGTGCGCACCTGGGCCGCGATCGGCGGATTTGCAGCGGCACTCGGACCTCTCGCCGGGGGCCTGCTGGTTTCGGCGAGCTGGCGCTGGATCTTCCTCGTCAACGTTCCGATCGGCGTGGTCGCCATGGCGGTCGCCTGGTGGAAGCTTCCGGAGGTCCCCGGCCACGACGTCAAGCGACCCAGCCTGTGGGCCGCGCTGCTGGTCACCGGCGGGGTCAGTGCCCTGACATTCGCGATCGTGAAGATAAACGACTGGGGCTGGCACTCGCCGCGGATCGGCCTGAGTCTCGCGGCCTCGGCCGTTTTCCTTGTGCTGTTCGTCCGCCACTGCCTGCGGTCGAGCAATCCGTTCGTCGACCCAGCGCTGTTCCGCATCCGGCAGTTCACCGGCGCGACCCTGGTGATGGCTCCCTATTCCATCGCCTTCGGCGCCATGCTGTTTTCCGTTGCTGTGTGGGAGCAAGCCGCCTGGGGCTGGTCAGCGCTGCAGACCGGCTTGGCGATCGCACCCGGACCCCTGCTGGTTCCGCTCACCTCGCTGCTGCTCGCCGGCAGGTTGATCGCGCGATTCGGCGTCGCGCACACGGTGACCGCGGGGATCGTGCTCTTCGCCACGGGACTGGGCTGCTGGGCGAGCTTCATCGGGCTTGAGCCGAATGTCGGGATAGTAGTCCTGGGCATGGTGACGTCGGGGATCGGGGTCGGCCTGACCTTTCCCACGCTCATGGGCGTCAGCGCCGCGGCGCTGCCGCCATCGGCGTTCGCGACCGGCTCGGGCGTGGTTAATATGATCCGTCAGGCGGCCTTCGCGATCGGTGTAGCGATCTTCGCGGCGGTGGTTGTCTCGCCGGGCTCCCCGGCGGCGCGTGTCGCGGCGTTTCACCGCGGATGGTGGATCATGGCGGCGATCACCGCGCTGGGGCTTATCCCCACGCTCGTGCTCATCCGGACCGTTCGAGAGGCGCCGGGCGCGCCGCCGCCGGAGCGACCATGACCCGGCGTGCTAAGGGCCAGACGTGAGGGCGCCTCCGAAGCGCGAGCCGCGGCGGGCCATGGAAGGTCACCCAAGGATCCTTCCGGCCGTCGAACAGGGAGTTGACTAATGCGCATTCT
>JAJYTL010000211.1 GCA_021793055.1 Pseudomonadota bacterium | reverse complement strand
GCGGCGAGGATCGACCCGAGGGACCAGAAGTTCATCACCGTCGCATTGGTCTTGCCGCGATGGCGGGCGGGTACGAACTCGGCGATGGCGGCGTTGATCGCGGCATATTCGGCGCCGACGCCGATCGCGGTCGCGAGCCGGAGCACCAGCATCACGGCGTAATTTGGCGAAAAGGCGGTGAGCAGCGTGAAGACGCCATAAAGCGTCAGGGTCAGGAGGAAAAGACGCTTGCGCCCGTAGCGATCGGCGAGGTAGCCGAAGACGGCGGCGCCAACCATGAGGCCGAGAAACCACACGCTGAGAATCCACGAGGCCTGAACGTTGCTGAGATGCCAAAGCCCCTTCAACACGCCGATCACGTTGTTGACGATGGTCACCTCGAAGGCATCGAGCAGCCAGCCAATGCCGAGCGCGACCGAGACCACGGAATGGAAGCGGTTCCAGCGGAGCTGATCGAGGCGCTCCGTCAAGGCGCGGTGCATGCGGTCTTCCCTCTAACCCTCTATGACAGCGAGCAGCGCCGAATCGGCACCGCGCCACGTCACTTTAAGGCGAAATCGCGACGGCCGAGATCAAGGTTTCGTGAGCCGGCCGTGGGCAAGCAGGCGGGATCAGAAGCGGCGCGTCGGCGGGGCGGCAAAATCGACCAGCGGGCCGCGCGGTACGATACCGGTCGGATTGATCGCCTTGTGGCTCATGTAGTAGTGCTTTTTGATGTGCTCGACATCGACCGTCGCGGCGACGCCCGGCGTCTGATACAGCTCGCGCGTATAGGACCAGAGGTTGGGATAGTCCTGCAAACGGCGAAGATTGCACTTGAAGTGGCCGACATAGACCAGATCGAAACGAAGCAGCGTCGGGAACAGGCGCCAGTCGGCCTCGGTCTGGCGCGCGCCGCAAAGCCGTCGTTGCCGCGCGAGGCGCGCTTCCAGCCAATCCAGAGTCTCGAACAATGCCTCGACCGCTTCCTCGTAAGCCGCCTGGGTGGTGGCGAAACCCGCCCGATAAACGCCGTTGTTGACTGTCTCGTAGATGCGCTCGTTCAGGGCGTCGATCTCAGGCCGTAGATTCTCGGGATAGTAATCGCCGGGCACGGCGCCGATGCCATCGAAGGCGCTGTTGAACATGCGCAGGATATCGGCCGATTCGTTGTTGACGATGATTCCGCGCGCCTTATCCCACAGCACCGGCACGGTGACGCGGCCGGAATAATCGGGCACGGCCTTGGTATAGACCCGATGCAGAAACTCGGCACCGTTCACCGTATCGGCGACGACGGCGCTGGCCGGCGCGAAGCTCCAGCCCTGCTCGCCCATCAGCCAATGCACCACCGAAAGCGGGATCATGCTTTCCAGGCCCTTCAGCGCCCGCAAGATCGCGGTGCGGTGAGCCCAGGGGCATGCCCGGGAAATATAGAGGTGATAGCGCCCGGGTTCAGCCTTAAAGCCGCCGGCACCGGTCGGACCCGGGCTGCCGTCCGGCGTGATCCAGTTGCGAAACTGGCTTTCGCTACGGATGAAGCGGCCGCCGTTCCTCGCGGTGTCGTACCACTGGTCCTGCCAGACGCCCTCGACCAGAAGCCCCATGCGCGCCCGCTCAGAAGCGGCCGGCCTGGAAATCCGCGATCGCTTGGCGGATTTCATCGACCGTGTTCATGACGAAGGGGCCGTATTTCGCGATCGGCTCGTTGAGCGGCCGACCGGCGACGATGAGAAGCCCGGCCGACTTGCCCGCGCGCGTCGCGACGGCGACGACCTCCCCTGGCCCGAGCACCGCGAGCTGGCCGAGCTCGACCGAGGTGCCGTTTTCCCCGCCGACCACCGCCATGCCCTCGTAGACATAGACGAAGGCGGAGTGATCCGTCGGCACGGTTTGGCTGAAATCGGCTCCCGCCGGCAGCTTGACGTCGAGATAGGTGGGATCGGTGACGACCGCCCGCACCGCGCCTTCGGTTTCGCCGACCCGGCCGGCGATGACCTTGACCACGACCCCATTCGGCCGCGCCACCGTCGGAATGGCGTCGGGCGGGATATCCTGATAGCGCGGCGCGGTCATCTTATCCTTGGCCGGCAAATTGACCCAAAGCTGGAAGCCCCACATGAGGCCGTTTTCCTGTTCCGGCATTTCCGAATGCAGGATGCCGCGCCCGGCCGTCATCCATTGCGCGCTGCCGGCCTGGAGCAGGCCCGTATTGCCCTGGTTGTCGCCATGGCGCATGCGCCCGACGAGCATATAGGTCACCGTCTCGAAGCCACGGTGCGGATGCTCGGGAAAGCCCGCGATGTAATCCGTAGCCTGGTCCGAGCGGAACTCGTCCAGCATCAGAAAAGGATCGAGGTCGGAAAGGCTCGCGGTGCCTATGACCCGCGTCAGCCGCACCCCCGCGCCATCGCTCGTCGGCTGCCCGCGAACCACCCGGCGCACCGGGCGGATGCTCGCGCCAGGCCGCAGGGCCTCGGGCGCTTGGCGGCCGGCCGATTGCCGCTCCTGCCTGTTCTCAGTCATGCTCTGCTTCCCATTACCCGCGGTCGCTCGATCCGATAGCTCGGCAGCCCGTGCGAGGGCCGCCGCTGCCCATCGCGCCCATCCTTAATGTAGGGCCTCCCGATTTATATAAAACTATGAGAGCATATTCAGTCTCTATTTATGAACTAGATGGTCTCGATGGACGGGCTGTCGATCGATCAAATCCAGGTCTTTCTCGCGATTGTCGACCAGGGAAGCTTTTCCGCTGCGGCCCGCCAACTGAACCGGGCGCAATCGGCCGTCACCTATACGGTGCGGAAACTCGAGGAGCAGGTCGGTACGGCGCTGTTCGACCGTTCCGGCTACCGCCCGATCCTGACCGAGGCCGGCCGCGTCCTGCTGCCGCGAGCGCAGCGCATCTCCGAGGACGTTCAGACCTTCCGCCTGCAAGCTCGCGGCGTCGCCGGCGGGCTCGAGCCGGAACTGAGCTTCGCGCTCGACACCATGTTTCCGATGCCGCTCTTTCTCGCGCTGCTGAAGACCTTCCGGAACCGCTACCCCTCGATCCAGCCGCGCATCTATGTCGAAAGCATGGGCGCCGCAACGCGCTTGATCCTGGACGGAACCTGCACGCTCGGGATCATCGTTTCCTTCGCCGGTGACGGCTTAGGTCTCCGTCGCGTGCCGCTTCTCGACGTCGAACTGGTTGTCGTGGCGGCGCCCAATCATCCCCTGGCGCAACTTACCGGACCGCTCACGCCCGAGGTGATGCGCGAGCATCTGCAGCTCGTCCTCACTGACCGCTCCGGCTTGACCGGCCACCGCGATCATGGTGTCTACGCCACCGAAACCTGGCGGCTCGGCGATCTCGGCGCCAAGCACGCCATGCTTCGCGCCGGGATGGGGTGGGGCAGCATGCCCCTTCACATGGTCGCGGACGACCTCTGCCAAGGCCACCTAGTGCGCCTCGCGACAACCGAATGGGCGGGAACCGTGCAAGTGCCGAAAATCCCGATCTCGGTCGCTTGTCGCGCGGACCGGCCGATCGGGCCGGCGGCGCAATGGATGATGGAGCATCTCGCCGACATCACGGCACGTCCGTCGGGAAGTTGAAGCGCGACCTCTCAGCTCCCCGACGGACCACAGGTCAGCTCCGCCGCTTGCCGCCGAAGTTGGACGGTGCCAGTGCCCAGGCGCCATCGCCAAGCAGCAGGAGCGCGATCAGCGCCACCGCCCAAAAGGCCGGGTACTCCCATCCGCCGCCCTTGTTGGTGAACAGCCAACCGTTGTGAAAATGGACGAGGACGATGGCGCCGATCAGGTCGCCGGCCAGAGGGATCGCGAACCAGCGCGCGTAGACGCCGAGGATGAGCGCGACGCCCCCCACGACCTCGAGAATGATGATGAAATAGGCGACACTTGCGGGCAATCCCAGCATGCCAAAGAACTTGACGGTTCCGGCGGGCGTGAAGACGAAGATCTTGAGTGCCGCATGGGCAAGAAACATGATTCCCATGGCCAGCCTGAGGATCAACACCCCATAAGGTGCGGTCTTATTGTCAATCATCTGTTTTCTCCCTAGCCTGAATATTTTGCAAGCGGCAGGATCACGCGGGCCGTACTCGCCGAAAAGCTCGATGCCCTGATGGCCCCAGTCAGGCTTCAGGGAACCGTTTCGAGCCGAGGGAGCATGCGCCGAGACCTCGCTCTCGACGCATCCTCACCGCTTTCACCATTTTCCAGGTTGGCCCCTGTGGCGTTCCCCGACTCGAACAATTATCGGCCGCGACCGGATTCGCCTCAACCGAAGAGTTTCTTGGCGATCCCGGCGACATGGGCGCCCTGAAAGCGAGCGATCTCGAGCTCGTTCTGGCTCGGGCCGCGCTTGCCGTCGGTGCCGGCCAACGTCGTCGCGCCGTAGGGCGTGCCGCCCGTGATCTCGTCCATCTTGGTCAGACCGGCGCAGGCATAGGGCACGCCGACGATGATCATACCCTGGTGCAAGAGCGTCGTATGGAAGGACGTGATGGTCGTTTCCTGGCCGCCGTGCTGGGTCCCGGTCGAGGCAAAGACGCTGCCGATCTTGCCGACCAGCGCGCCCTTCATCCACAACCCGCCGGTTTGATCGAGGAAATTGCGCATCTGCGCGGCCATGTTGCCGAAACGGGTCGGGGTGCCGAAAATGACCGCGTCGTAATCGCCGAGCTCGCCCGGCGCGGCTATCGGTGCCGCCTGGTCGAGCTTGGCACCGGCAGCCTTCGCCACGTCGGGCGGCATCAGCTCGGCAACGCGCTTGACCGTGACGTCGCTGCCGGCCACCGTGCGCGCACCTTCGGCGACCGCTTCCGCCATCTTCTCCACATGGCCGTAAGTGGAATAGTAAACGACAAGAATCTTGGCCATCGGCTTCTCCTCGGGGGTTACTCAGGGGTTTGTTCGGGCGGGAACAGAACGGCTCCCGGCGCCGACCTCGGCACTGCGCGAGAGGAACGCCAGTTTCCACCATCCTTCAATGTGGATTGGCACCTTAGGCGCCATTTTACCGTTCATCGGCGGAAACCTCTCTGACCGGATACCGGTCAAACAGATAATAGCGCTCGGATTTGAGAAACAGACGGAAACTTTCGTCCATCCCATTCAAGAATTTTGATGATCTCTGAACGGTCAGCTCGGCGTCACACCGCCAGTGGCCGATTTGACTTCCGCGACGCCACCGCCTTCGGCCAAATGAAGCCGGCGATGGGGCAGTGCTTTGGGATGCGCCGTCTGCAGATAGCTGATCAGTTTCTCGCGGATCTCGCAGCGCAGGTCCCAGGTCTCACCCGAATTCCGCGCGCTCGCCAAGGCCCTGAGCTGGATCGCATCGGCGGTCGCCTCGACGACCTGAAGATTGACCACGTTGCCGTCCCAGAGCTTGCTCGCCCGCACGATGCGCTCCAACTCCCGACGCAGGCTTTCGATCGGCGCCGTGTAATCGGCCCAGAAATGAACCGAGCCGATGAGCGAGCTGCTTTCGCGGGTCCAATTCTGAAACGGCTGTTCGAGAAACCAGCTCAGCGGCACGACGAGCCGCCGCCAATCCCATATCCGCACGACGATATAGGTCGTGGTGATGTCCTCGACCCAGCCCCATTCGCCGTTGATCACCACCGCGTCCTCCACCTTGACCGGCTGGGTGATGGCGATCTGAATTCCGGCAAGAAGATTGGAGAGGAGCGGCCGCGCTGCGAGGCCGACGATGATACCGGCCGCGCCGGCCGAGGCGAAGACGCTGACGCCGTATTGCCGCGCCCCTGGAATGGTCATCAGCACCGCAGCCAGCGTGACCAGCACGATCACGGCCTGAGTCGCGCGGCGCAGCACGCGGACCTGGGTCACATGGCGGCGCGCGGCAACGTCCTCGCCAAGCCCTTCACGAAAATGCTCGAGATAGATTTCGCTCGCGACGCCGACAGCCGCCACCGCGCCCCAACCGACCGTCGTGGCGAGCGCGGCGCCGATCAATATGAGAATCGGCTCGCTCAGACCCGGCCGAAGCCCGACCGCCGGCACCGCAGCGGCGAGAACCAGCAGCACGGCCGCAACCCGCGTCGGCCCCGCCGCACGGGCGATCAGACGCCGGGCGGGGGCGTTCAGCGCCGCGCGG
>JAJYTL010000210.1 GCA_021793055.1 Pseudomonadota bacterium | reverse complement strand
CCGGGGCAGGATGTTGCAGGCGCCCATATCGGCCCCGGCGAGCCCGACGCGGACGAACAGAAACGCCACCTTGCTTCGCGCCGTGCCGTAGCGCAGATCGGAGGCCATGGCGAGGATCGCGCCGGCGCCGGCGCAGATGCCGTCGACCGCCGCGACGATCGGCTGCGGGCAGGCCCGCATCGCCTTGACCAGATCGCCGGTCATGCGCGTGAAGGCGAGAAGGCCGCCCATGTCGCCGGCTTCCTGCATCTTCACCAGCGGCCCGATGATTTCGTGCACGTCGCCGCCGGAGCAGAAGTTGCCGCCCTCGCCGGTCACCACCACCGACTTCACGTCGCTGGCATAGACCAGGTCGCGAAAGAGGTCGCGCAGCTCGCCGTAGGACTCGAAGGTCAGGGGATTTTTCCGCTCCGGGCGGTTGAGGCGGATGGTCGCCACCTTGCCGTCGACCGACCAGCCAAAATGCTTGGGTTTGAAATTTGCCGCCTTCACGTCCGTCATCGCATCACGCTCCTGCCTCTTGTCGCTCGCCGCGCGCCGGAAAACCCGCGCCCTCCGGTCGCCGCGGTTCCCGCGGCGCGCCGCCGGCTTTCGATGATCTATGTATGAATGAATGTTCATTCATAACGAGGCATGGTTGCGCAGGCAAGCCGGCTTGTCAAGGCCGATCGCATCCGTTGGCGGCACGGCAACGGCGCGAGCGCGGACATATCCGGCGCTGCCGGGCGATGGGCGGTCAGCGGCGCGTCTTGCCGCCGGCGGTCCGCGCCGCGCCGCCGCGCCGGCGCGGCGGCGCGGAAGCGGTGCGCTTGCGCGCGCGCGCGGCGCGCAGCTTCTCGTAGCGGCGCCGGCCCTTCGGGGTCAACAGGGCGCTGAACAGAAAGTCGACCCCTTCTTCGATATACTGGTCCAAGGCGCAAAGCTCGCGCATCCGCCAGTGCTTCAGCGCCCAGGCATGCGCGAAGTTGACGAAATAATAGGTCACCAGGTCGACGTTGACCTCGCGGAACAGGCCCTCGCGGATGCAATCGCGCAGACAGGCGGCGATGAGCTCGTTGGTCTCGATCTCCGCCTGTTTGATCAGGGCGCGCCGCGCCTTCGGCAGCGATTTGGTCGAGCGATAGGCGAGAACGGTGCCCTGGCGGCGGCTGTCGATGACCCGGCAATAGGCGTCGACCGCCGCCCAGCAGCGCTCGATCGGATCCGTGAGCCCAACCAGGGCCGCCGGAATCTCGCGCTTGTAGGAATCGAGGACGCTCAACAGGGCGAGCAGGAGAACGTCGTCCTTGTCGTGGACATATTGGTAGATCAGGCCGGTCGAGACCCCGGCCTTGCGCGCCACTTCCTGAATGGTGGTGCGGTAAAAGCCCTGCTCCGAGAACAACTCGACCGCCGCCGCCACGATCTGGCCGCGCCGCAGTTGCACCAATGTCTCGTCGGTAACCTGGCTTTTGACCGGCCCCTCCGCTTCGGACGCCATTTTCCGATCCCCTCGCTCTCACGCGGCTCAGCCGCATCGGCCGCCCTTGCCGAGACCGACAGCAAGGCCGAACCGCGCGCCGCCATGGCGGCGGCACCGTTCCCCCTAAGGTCTCTCGCGCATAGCATAAAGCCTCTACCGCCGCCATGGCGAGTGCACGCATCGGCGGCCGGCAGCACCACGCCAAGCGCGCCTCAGCCCTGTCGCGGCGGCGGCCCGCCCCCGATGCGACCGATGGCAGTTGACTCGCGGCCGCGAACCGCGCAACTATTTAATCATTGAATGATCATTCATTCAAGGGCATGGCGGCCTCGTCGCGCCGCCGAGGCGGCGACGGAGACAAAGAGCCGATCGGCGCGGCGCGCGGCAACGGAGGACAGAGAAAATGAAGTTCCGCCCCGAGGATCCGTCCCGCATCGCCGGCCAAGGCGCCGCCGCCGGGCCGCAGCCAGCGGCCGACGCGCGCGCCGCAGGCGCGATGCTGAATGCCTGCGACGCCCTGCTCGGCCGGGCGCTGGGGCGGGGGCTGCGCGACGCGCCGGCGCTGATCCACCACGACAGCGTCTATACCTATGGCGCGCTCGCGGCGACGGTCGATCGCTTCGGCCTGGCGCTCAAGGAGGCCGGGCTCACGACCGGCGAGCGCGTCCTGTTCATGCTGAAGGACACACCCGAGCTCGTCGCCGGCTTCCTCGCGGCGATTAAGGCGGGCGGCGTCGCGATCGCGCTGAACACCCGCTACGCCGCGGCCGACCTGCGCTACGCGATCGCCGACAGCGGCGCGCGGATGCTGTTTATCGACCCGGATTTCCTCCCCGTGCTGGAACAGGCGGTGGCCGAGGGCGCCCGGCGCCCGTCGCTCCTCGTGGTTTGCGGCGCCGACGCGAACCCGACGGCGCCGGTAATCGCCCTCGAGACCTTCCTCGGCGACCGCGGCGGCACGCTCGACAGCGCGCCGACCGCGCCGGACGACATGGCCTTTTGGATTTACACTTCCGGCACCACGGGCATGCCGAAGGCGGCAATGCATCGCCATCGCGACGTCCTGCTCGCCGACCGGCACATGGGGGAGATGTTCGGCATCAAGGCGGGCGACAAGCTGTTCTCATCGTCGAAGCTGTTCTTTTCCTTCGCGCTCACCCATTGCCTGCTCGGCGGCCTGCGCCTCGGCGCAAGCCTGATCCTCGACGATCGCTGGCCGCGGGGCGAGGCCATTGCCGAGATCGTCGCGCGCCACCGGCCGGACGTGATGTTCAGTGTGCCGACGATCTACCGCAACCTGCTCGCCGAGGGCCATGCCGAGAGCGAGCCGTTCCGCGCCGTGCGCTGCTTCGTCTCCGCCGGCGAACGGCTGCCGGCCAATCTGTTCGAGCGCTGGCAGGCGGCGACAGGCAAGCCGATCTTCGATGGCATCGGCGCCACCGAGACCCTCTTTCTCTTCCTTGCCAATACGCCCGCGGCCTGCCGCGCCGGGGCGACGGGGCGGCCGCAGCCCGACGTCGAACTGCGGCTGGTGGACGACCGCGACCGGCCGATCAGCGAGCCCGGAAAGCTCGGCGTGCTCTGGGTGCGCATGGGCTCGATCGCGGCCGGCTATTGGAACCAGCCGGAAAAGAGCCGCGCCAGCTTCGATCGCGGCTGGTATCGCACCGGCGACATGTTCAGCTTCGACGCGGACGGGTGGTGGTATCATCACGGACGCGGCGACGACCTGTTGAAGATCTCGGGTCAATGGGTGTCGCCGCTGGAGATCGAGGACTGCGCGCTGGCCACCCCCGGCGTCAACGACGTCGCGGTCGTCGGCGTCCCGAACGAGGACGGCCTGACGCGCCTGACGATGTTCGTGGTCGCCGCCGCGGATCGCGACAAGGCGGCGCTCGCGACGCAGATCCAGGACCGCCTGAAGGCCAGCTTGTCGATCTACAAATGCCCGCGCAACATCCTCTTCGTCGACGAGGTGCCGCGCACCGCGACCGGCAAGCTGCAACGCTTCCGCCTGCGCGCCTTGGCCGAGGCGTTGCGCGGCGAAGGTGCCGGCGCGAGCCCGGCGCCCGCGCCACGCCCGCTCGGCCGGGAGCTGTCTCGGGCGGCCGCGCCCGGCCACGCCGCCTCGGCCGCCGGCAGAAGCTCATCGTCATAGCGCGCGGATCGCGGGGCGCCGGGCCGGTTGGAAGGACGCCGTCCCGCGCGCCGCCGGCAAGGTCAGTCCTTGGTCATCTCGCGCAGGATGACGAGGTTCTGGATGTCGTTGGTGCCCTCGTAGATGCGGGTGACGCGGGCGTCGCGATAGAGTTGCTCGAGCGGGAAGTCGCTGAGATAGCCGTAGCCGCCGAGGGTCTGGATCGCCTCTGAGCACACCCATTCCGCCGCCTCCGAGGCGACCAGCTTGGCCATGCAGGCTTCCTTGAGGCAAGGCTCGCCGTGATCGCGCAATTGCGCGGCGTGTAGCACCAATTGGCGGGCAGCCTCGATGCGGGTCGCCATGGCGGCGAGCCGGAAGCCGACCGCCTGATGCTCGATGATGGGCTTGCCGAAGGTGACGCGCTCGCGGGCATAGCCAAGGGCTACCTCGAAGGCGGCCGTCGCGATGCCAACCGCCTGCGCGGCGATGCCGATGCGCCCGCCTTCGAGATTGGCGAGCGCGATGCGATAGCCCTGCCCCTCGTCGCCGAGGCGGAACGCGGCCGGAATCCGCACGTCGTCGAAGACGATCTGGCAGGTATCGGAGGCGCGCTGGCCCATTTTCGATTCTACGCGGGCCACCGTATAGCCGGGCGAATCCACCGGCACGATGAAGCCGCTGATCCCGCGGCTGCCCGCGGCCGGGTCGGTCTTGGCGAAAACCAGCGCGACATCAGCGTTCTTGCCGGTGGTGATGAACTGCTTGGTTCCGGACAGGACGTAGCTGTCGCCCTCGCGCCGCGCCCGCGTCGTCATCGCGCCCGCGTCCGAGCCGCTGTGCGGCTCGGCGAGGCAGAAGGCTGAAAGCATAGTGCCCTGAGCCATCGGGCGCAGGAAGCGCTCTTTCTGCTCGGCGCTGCCGAACATCGCGATCGGCATGCAGCCGACTGAGTTATGGCCACTCATGATGGTGGCGCAGGCGGCGTCGCCGGCGGCGATCTCGGCGATCGCGACCGCGAGCGAGACGGCATCGGCGCCGACGCCGCCCCATTCCTTGGCCACCGTCATGCCGAGGAAGCCGAGGCGCCCCATTTCCGCCAGGGCGTCGCGGGGAAAGGTTCCATCGCGGTCCCACGCGGCGGAATTCGGCCGCAGTTGCCGGCGCGCGAATTGACGCGCCGCGTCGCGGATCATGGCTTGTTCGTCGTTGAGGATCATAAACGCACCCGAGCGATGACACGATTCAAGGGCAAGGCGGCCGGCGGCGGATCGACCGCCTCCGGCGCCGCGTCGCATCTTACAGGCAGGCGACGCCGTAGGCATAGCGGGAGCGGGAGCGGCCCCGACCGCGACCGCCCGCGCCAGCGCCTGCGTCCCGGCCGCCCGGGCGCCGCGACCGCTGGGCCAAGCGTCAGCCGACCATGGCGATGCCGCCGTTGACGCTCAGCACTTGGCCGGTGATGTAGTCGGCCTGCGAACTGGCCATGAAGACGATCGCGTCGGCCACTTCCGAGGGCTTGCCGAAGCGGCGCATCGGGATCACCTTGAGGAAGGCGTCGAGAAACTTCTCCGGCTCCGACCGGAGGAGGGGCGTGTCGGTGGGGCCGGGGCAGACCGCGTTGACGTTGATGCCATAGCGGGCGCCTTCGCGCGCCAGCGACTTGCTGAGCGCGATCATGCCGCCCTTGGCGGCGGAATAGACGCTCTCGCCGAGCGAACCGACGCGACCGGCATCGCTCGCGACATTGACGATCTTGCCGCCCTTCTGCGTGATCATCGCCGGAAAGAAGGCGCGGATCAGTTCGATCGGGCCGAGCAGGTTCAGCGCCATCACCTTGGCGATGAAGGCATCGTCGTTGTCGACGAAGGGTTGGATATGGCCCCAGCCGGCGACATTGGCGAGAACGTCAAGACGGCCCTTGGCGCCGAGAACGTGGTCGCGGCAGGCGCCGACCGAGGCCTTGTCGGTAACGTCGAGTTTGACGAACTCGGCCTTGCCGCCCTTGGCGCGGATCGCCGCCGCCGCGGCTTCGCCCTTCTCGGCGTTGATGTCGGCGAGCAGGACATCGCCGCCGAATTCGGCGAAGGCCTGCACGGCCGCGAGGCCGATGCCCGAGGCGCCGCCGGTCACCAGGACGATCTTGTCATTGAACTTCATCATCTGCGCTCCTGATTGGGTGTTTGGAATCTTCGGCCTCACGGTCTCCGGCCGGCGAGAAAGGCTTCAACCCGCGCCCGCGTCTTGGGCTCGCCGAGCAGGCGGCGGGTCGCGGCCAATTCCTCCGCGTAGCCGTCGCGGGTCGGATCAGCGCCTGCGGCGATGCAGGACTTGGCGGCGGCGAGCGCCGAGCGCGGCCGTGCCGCCAGCCGCTCGGCCAGCGCCGCGGCGAAGGTCGCGAGGTCCTCGGCCGCGACCGCCCAGTGGACGAGGCCGAGCTCGGCGGCGGTGGCGCCGTCGACGATCTCGGCCCCGAGAATGAGGCGGCGCGCCACGGCAAAACCACATAGCGCCGGCAGCCGTTG
>JAJYTL010000209.1 GCA_021793055.1 Pseudomonadota bacterium | reverse complement strand
ATCACAATCGACATCGGTCCGTTCCTTTCCCGTTTCAAGCACCGGCATCATATCCGATGCCGAGGAAGGGGCGGGCCATCCCATAAAGACGCTCCGGGCGAGCGAGCAAAACCGGCCCGATGTCGCGGCCCGGCGGCGCATCTGGCGCGCGGCGCAGCCCTTCATCGATCCGGACTGCCTCGTCTTCATCGACGAGACCGGTGCCAGCACCAAGATGACCAGGCTCTATGGCCGCGCCCCGCGCGGCGAGCGGCTGATCGCATCGGCACCCTTCGGCCATTGGAAGACCACAACCTTCGTCGCCGCCTTGCGCCGTGGGGGCCTGACTGCGCCGATGGTGCTGGACGGACCGATGACCGGCCAAGCCTTCCTGGCCTATGTGCAGCAGGTGCTGATCCCCACACTCAAGCGCGGCGACATTGTCGTGCTCGACAATCTGCCCGCGCATAAAATCGCCGAGGTGCGGGCCGCCATAAGCGCCGCCGGCGCACAGTTCTTCCTGCTGCCGCCCTATTCGCCAGACCTCAATCCCATCGAGATGGCCTTCGCAAAGCTCAAGACCCTGCTGCGCCAAGCCCCCGAGAGAACCATCGACGGCCTCTGGCGGCGCATCGGACAACTCCTCGACCGGTTCACTCCAGACGAATGCGATAACTTTCTCTATGCCGCTGGCTATGGAAACTCAATCTGAGAATGCTCTAGAGGCCGCGGCTTGGGGGCTGCTCCGCCGGCGGCAAGACGCGGCGGCGAAGCTGACGCTGGTCACCGCTCTCGTCTTCATCGGCTATACCGCTTTTCTCGTCCTCGTCTATATCGCCCTGTTCATCGGCAAGGAGGGGCTCGACGTCCAATCCTTCTGGCGCTTCAATACCCAGCTCGGGCCGCTCGCGCTCTTGGCCGCGACCGGCATCGTGGCGCCCCATTGGAAGCGGCTCGTCGGCCGGCTGTCGGCCGCGGGCGCTGCGGCGCTGGTCATCATCGCGCTCGGCGCGCCCTTCGTCTTCATCCATTCGCTGCGCGTAGATCGGCACGGTGAACAACCGCGCATCTGGGCGATCGGCAAGGATCTCGCGAAAATTCTGCCGACACGTGCTCACCTCGACATTGTCATGCCGGGCGACAATGGCGATCTTGCCGAGTTGATGGCGGGGGTGCTGACGCAGACCCACCCGCGCCGCACCGACCTTCACTTGGCCCTGCGGCAAGATCCGGAAAAGGTCGCGGCAGGAGGCTTGGTGTGGCTATCCTGTTCGTCGGGCGGCACCGACCAGGCCTTCGGCATCGCGGCCAAGCCCGGCGCCGCTCTCTTGCTCCGTCGACAGCGGGTGGGATGGCGGGTCGTCCATCGTTGGGCGGACGGTGCCTGCGTCGGCGCCGCCCGCGCCGCGCGTATACGCCGGCGTTTTGCGTGCCTCGACGCGGCGTTGCATCTACCGCTCCAGCCGGGCGCGCCGCAGTCGCGGGCTTCCCTCAAGGCCGAGGCGGGCTATCTCAAATACGGTTTGGCCCGGGCCTGGTGTAAGCTCAAAAACTTCGGCTAGGCGGGCGGCGGCGAGCGCCAGTGGCGCTTCGCCGGACCAAGGCATGAAAATCGCATGGCGGAATTTTCCGCAATGGCCCCGGCGGCAACTGCCTTAGAGTGACGTCATGGATCAGATTCGCAATCGGCGCGAAATCATCGACCGCAAGGTGCTGAACGATCGGTTGGCGGCCTTGGCCCGCGATCTTCCTTGGGAATCGCCCGAACTGCGCCCGCGCGCGCTGGAAATCCTGAAGGAGGTGCTGGCCGCTGGCCGGGCCGAGGTCCGCGCCCGCTTCGAGGCCGGCGTCTCGGGCACGCTCACGGTGCAATCCTTGAGCTTTCTCGTTGACCAGATCATCCGCGCGATCTACGACCTCGCGACGACCCGGGTCTATCGGCCCTCAACCGCGACCGCGGGCGAGCGGCTTTCCGTGGTTGCCGTCGGCGGTTACGGGCGGGGCGAGCTCGCGCCCTTCTCCGACGTCGATCTGCTGTTTTTGCTGCCCTATAAGCAGACCCCGTGGGGCGAGCAGGTGGTGGAGTTCATCCTCTATCTCCTGTGGGACCTTGGCCTCAAGGTCGGCCACGCGACCCGTTCGGTGGACGACTGTATCCGCTTGGCCAAGAGCGACATCACCATCCGCACGGCGCTCCTTGAGGCGCGCTATGTTTGGGGCGACCAGTCCTTGGAGCAGGAGCTCCGTCTGCGCTTTCGCAAGGAGGTGGTGGCCGGGACCGGCCCCGCCTATCTCGAGGCCAAGCTCGCCGAGCGCGACGAGCGCCACCAGCACATGGGCGATTCGCGCTATGTGGTCGAGCCCAACATCAAGGAAGGCAAGGGCGGCCTGCGCGATCTCCACACCCTGTTCTGGATCGCGAAATACCTCTATCCGATCGATAGCATTGCCGATCTCGTTGAGCAGGAGGTGCTCTCTCCCGCCGAATACCGTCGCTTCGTCAATGCTCAGGCGTTTCTCTGGACGGTGCGCTGCCACCTGCACTATTGGGCCAACCGGCCGGAGGAGCGGCTCACCTTCGACGCCCAGCCCGAGCTCGCGCGCAGCATGGGCTACGCCGACCGTCCCGGCTCACGCGGCGTCGAGCGCTTCATGAAGCACTATTTTCTCGTCGCCAAGGAGGTCGGCGATCTGACGCGGATTTTCTGCGCCGCGCTCGAGGAACAGCATAAGCGCCGCCGCCGTTTCCGCCTGCCCCGCTTCAGCGCGCTGCGCAAGAAGGGCAAGGTTCCCGCCGGCTTCGAGATCGAGGGCGGCCGGCTCGGGATCACCGCCGAAACCATCTTCGCGAAGGACCCGGTGAACATCCTGCGCCTGTTCCATATCGCCGAAGAGCGCGGTCTCGACATCCATCCCAAGGCGCTTCGCCTGGTGCGGCGGAATCTGAAGCTGGTCGACGCCAAATTGCGCGCGAGCCCCGAAGCCAACCGGCTTTTCCTCGACATGCTGACCTCGCGCCACGACCCCGAAACCACGCTCAGGCGGTTAAACGAAGCCGGCGTTTTCGGCCGCTTCATTCCGGATTTCGGCCGTGTCGTGGCGCAGATGCAATACGACATGTACCACGTCTATACCGTCGACGAGCACACCATCCGCGCCATCGGCCTGCTCGCCAAGTTCGAGGCCGGCACCCTGGTCGACGAGCATCCGGTCGAGAGCCATGTTGTGCATCAGGTCTCGTCCCGGCGGGTGCTCTATCTCGCCACGCTGCTGCACGACGTCGCCAAGGGCCGCGGCGGCGATCATTCGATTCTCGGCGCCAAGGTGGCGGAGCGGCTTTGTCCGCGGCTTGGCCTCACCGCTGCGGAAACCGAGACCGTCGCCTGGCTGGTGCGCTGGCATCTTCTGATGAGCTCGACCGCCTTCAAGCGCGACATCGCCGATCCCAAGACCGTCGCCGATTTCGCCAAGGCGGTGGAGACCGAGGACCGCGTGCGGCTCCTGCTCCTCCTTACCGCGGTCGATATCCGGGCCGTCGGTCCCGGCGTGTGGAACGGCTGGAAGGGCCAGCTTCTGCGCGAGCTTTATCAGAAGACCCTGGATTTCCTGACCGGGGCCTCGGTCGGCGCCGACGAGCCACGGGTCGAGGCGGCGCGCGCCGCGCTTCGCGCCGGTCTCGCCGATCTCCCGGCCGACGAGGTCGAGGCCTACCTTCACCGTCATTACCCCGCCTATTGGTTGACCACCGAGCCCGAAACTCAGTTGCGCCACGCGCGCCTGGTCTGCGTGGCGGAGCGCAAGCACCGTGCTTTAAGCCTCGAAACCCGGGCCGATACCGCCAACGCGGTAACCGAGCTTGTGCTCTACACCGCCGACCATCCCGGCCTCTTCGCGCGCGTTGCCGGCGCGATCGCGGTCTCGGGCGGCAATATCGTCGATGCCCGCATCTTCACCACCAGCGACGGCATGGCGCTCGACACTTTCTTCATCCAGGGTGCCGACGGCAAGGCGATCGAGCGGCCGGAATATATTCAGCGGCTCAAGGCCGCGGTCGAGCGCACGCTTTCCGGCGCGTTGAAGCCGCACCGGGTCTTCGCCGAGGCGAAGCCGGCCAAGATCGGCCGCGCCCTCAGCGTTCCGCCGCGCGTCCTGATCGACAACAACGCCTCCGACACCGCGACGGTGATCGAGGTGCAGGGCCGCGACCGGCGCGGCCTGCTGCACGATTTGACCTATGCGTTGTTCCGACTCTCGCTCTCGATCACCCTGGCGCGCATCGCGACCTACGGTGAGCGCGCAGTCGACGTCTTCTACGTCAAGGATCTTTTTGGCCATAAGGTGACCAACAAGATGCGGCTCGTGGCGATCGAGGATCAGCTGATCGAGATTCTGACGCCGCCGCAGGAGCGGCAGGAGGCGGCCAAGGCTGAGCCGGCGGCGGCCAAGGCCGAGCCCCGCGTCAGGCGCAAGGCGAAGCCGAAAGGGGAACGCGCGGCCGGGTCCGCCGATCAGGCCTGAGGCGATGCGGGAGACCATGCCGAAGAAGAACCCCGGGCTGAAGAAGAACTTTGGGCCGAAGACGAACCCTGGCCGCGGCCGACTTTTTCTCGCCCTTTTTTCCGGCTATTGAGCGCGGTCATGGCGCTTTTCCGCTCCGTTGCCACGGTCGGTGGCTATACCCTGGTAAGCCGGCTTTTTGGTTTCGCCCGCGATATTCTGATCGCGGCGATGCTCGGCGCTGGCCCGGTCTCGGACGCTTTTTTCGTCGCCTTCCAGCTGCCCAACCTGTTCCGCCGGCTGTTCGCCGAGGGCGCCTTCAGCGCCGCCTTCGTGCCGCTCTTCACCGGCACCTTGACCGCCGAGGGCCGCGAGGCCGCGATCCGTTTTGCCGAACAGTCGCTTTCGGTCATGTTGGTGGTGCTGTTTCTCTTCGTCCTCGCCGCCCAGACCTTCATGCCGGCGGTGATCCATGTGCTGGCGCCGGGTTTCGCCGGTTATCCGACCAAGTTCCATCTCGCCGTCGTCTTCACCCGCCTTACCTTTCCTTATCTTCTTTTCATCAGCCTGGTGGCGCTTTTGGGCGGCGCGCTGAACGCGGTCGGGCGTTTCGCCGCGCCGGCGGCGGCGCCGATCATCCTCAATATTTGCCTGATCGCCGCGCTGCTGATCGCGACGCCCTATCTGCCGACCGCGGGCCACGCGCTCGCCTGGGGGGTCGCCGCCGCCGGCATCCTGCAGTTCCTCTGGCTGACTGGCGCCTGCGCCCGGGCGGGGCTCCGCTTCCGCCTGCCGCGGCCGCGGCTGACGCCGGGCGTGCGGCGTCTGCTCAAACTGATGCTGCCGGCGGCGCTCGGCGCCGGCGCCTCGCAGGTCAACCAGATGGTGAACCTGATCCTGGCCTCGCTGCTGCCGGCGGGCTCGATCTCTTATCTTTTCTACGCCGACCGGCTGGAGCAACTGCCGCTCGGCGTGGTCGGCGTCGCGTTGGGAACGGCGCTGTTGCCGCTGCTTTCGCGCCAGCTTGCCGCCGGCGATGCCAAAAGCGCCGGCCAGAGCCAGAACCGCGCTCTCGAGCTCGCGCTTCTTTTGGCGCTGCCTGCCGCGGCCGGGCTCAGCGTTCTCGCCTTTCCCCTGATCTCCGTGCTGTTTCAGCGCGGCGCCTTCGACCAGGCGGCGAGCGTCGCCACCTCGCAAGTGCTGATCGCCTACGCGGCCGGGCTTCCCGCCTTCATCATGATCAAGGTCTTCACGCCCGGTTTCTATGCCCGCCGCGACACCCGGACGCCATTGATCATTGCGGTCGTCGCGGTGGCGACCAATATCACCCTCAACCTGATCCTGATGAGGCCGCTGCTCTATGTCGGGCTCGCGATCTCGCTTTCCACAGCCTCCTGGCTGCAGACAGCGATCCTCGCGACGGTGCTCTATCGCCGTGGCCATTGGCGTCCCGACCGGCGCCTGCTCGAACGTGGCGCCCGCATCCTGGTGGCAACCCTCGGCATGGCGCTTGGCCTTGCGGCATTGGCCCGGTTTCTCAGCCCCTGGCTGCTCCGGGACGAGCTTTGGCGGGTTGCGGCGCTCGGCCTTCTCGTCGGCTTCGGGCTCGTCGTCTATGCCGTCTTCGCCGAGATCAGCGGTGCCGCCCGGCTGGCCG
>JAJYTL010000208.1 GCA_021793055.1 Pseudomonadota bacterium | reverse complement strand
TCGCCGGTGACTACCGCCTCAAGTTCCATCTCGCGCCGCCGCTGTTCGCGCGCCGCGATCCCGTGACCGGCGAGCTTCAGAAGCGGCCTTATGGTGACTGGGTGTTCAGCGCCTTCAAGCTCCTGGCCAAGTTGCGGGGCTTGCGCGGCGGCGCCTTCGACGTCTTCGGCTACAGCGCCGAGCGCCGCGGCGAGCGCCGGCTGATCGCCGATTACGTCGCGCTGATGGACGAGCTCGCAAACAAGCTCACGCCCGAGAACCACGCGATCGCGGTGTCGCTGGCCGAGATTCCGGAGCACATCCGGGGCTACGGCCACATCAAGGCACGCAGCCTTGAGGCGGCAAAAGCGAAAGAGGCGGAACTGCTCGCCCTCTTCCGCAGGCCGCCGATGCGGGCGAGCGCCGCCGAATAGGCGCCGCGGGGCCACGGACGATAGCGCCGCGGCCGGCTAGGGGTTGCGGTAGTACTTGTTCGGCAACAGGGTGGCGATCGGCACCGGCGTGACCGTGCCGTTTTCCGGCACCAGAACCCGGCACTCGGGCGCGAAGTCGGAAAGCAGCTCGCGGCAAATGCCGCAGGGCGAGACCACCTGGATGTCCTGGTTCGCCTCGCGCGGCCGGGGGTGGCGCACCGAGACCAAGGCGACGATCTCGCCGTCGCCCTCCGCCATCGCCTTGCCGACGGCGATGGCCTCGGCGCAGACCGAGGCGCGACCGACATAAGTATCGAGATGAACGGCGGTATAGACCGCGCCCGAGCGGCTGCGCGCGGCGGCCGCGATGTGATGCCGGTTTTCCTTGTAGCGCCGCTTGATCAGTTCGGTCGCAGCCGCGATCAGCGCCGCGTCCTCAGGCGAAAGCGGCGCCTCGCTCACCGCCCGGTCCCGCCGCCGAGGCGGCCGAGCGCGACATCGAGCTTGGCCAGCACGGCGGCCGCCTCGGCCAGGCGCTCGCGGCTTTCCGCCACCACCTCGGCCGGCGCCTTGGCGACGAAATCGCCGCGCTCGAGCTTGGCCGCGAGGCGACCGTGGTTCTGGGCGACCTTCTCCTTCTCGCGCTGCAGGCGCGCGCGCTCCTGATCGAGATCGATGACGCCGGCGAGCGGCACCACCAGCGTCGCCTCGTCGTGGACGATCTGCATGGCGCCCTGGGGAACCGCGCCGCCCGCGACGATGGTCTCGACCCGCGCCAGGCGCCGCACCGCTTCCGCGTGGCGATCGAGGCGTCGGCGATTTTCCGCGTTGGCGTCGAGCACCCGCAACTCGACCCTCGCCGCCGCCGGCACGTTGATCTCGGCCCGCGCGGTGCGCAGCGCCGAGATCAGCCGCACCAGCCAGTCCATCTCGGCCATCGCCGCGCGCTCGGCCGGAATGGCCTCGTCACCGGGCCAGACGGCGAGCATGAGAAGTTTGTCGCCGCGCGCATCAAGGCGCTGCCACAGCTCCTCGGTGACGAACGGCATGAAGGGATGGAGAAGATGAAGAATCTTCTCCAGCACGAAGGCGCAGGCCGCGCGCGTCTCGTCGCGCGCCGTCTTATCGTCGCCGAGAAGCAGCGGCTTGATGAATTCAAGATACCAGTCGCAGTACACGTTCCAGGCGAAGTGATAGACTTGGCCCGCCGCCTCGTCGAAGCGGAAGCTTTCCAACATGGCGGTGACGCTGGCGGCGGTATCGGAAAGCGCGCCCAGAATCCAGCGGTTCACCACCTCGGTGCACATGTCGGGGCGAAAATCGGCCTTGAGCCGGCAGTCGTTCATCTCGGCGAAGCGGGCCGCGTTCCACAGCTTGGTGGCGAAATTGCGATAGCCCTCGACGCGGCTTTCGGCGAGTTTCACGTCGCGCCCCGGCGCCGCCATGGCGGCGAGCGTGAAGCGCAGCGCATCGGCGCCGAACCGGTCGACGAGCGAGAGCGGGTCGAGCACGTTGCCCTTGCTCTTCGACATTTTCTGCCCTTTCTCGTCGCGCACCAGGGCATGGATGTAGACCGTGCGGAAGGGCACCTCGCCCATGAAATGAAGGCCCATCATCATCATCCGGGCGACCCAAAAGAAAATGATGTCGAAGCCGGTGACGAGAACGTCGGTCGGGTAATAGCGCGCGAGTTCGACCGTCCGGTCCGGCCAGCCGAGGGTCGAGAACGGCCACAATGCCGACGAGAACCAGGTGTCGAGCACGTCCGAATCCTGCGCCAGCGCGACCTTCTCACCGTAATGGGCCTCGGCGTCCGCCAGCGCCTCGGCCTCGGTCGGGGCGACGAAGATCTTGCCGTCCGGCGCGTACCAGGCGGGAATGCGGTGGCCCCACCACAGCTGGCGCGAGACGCACCAGGGCTGGATGTTGCGCATCCACTCAAAATAGGTCTTCTCCCATTGCTGCGGCACGAAGCGGGTCTCGCCGCGCTCGACGGCGGCGATGGCGGGGGCCGCGAGGCGCGCCGCGTCGACATACCATTGGTCGGTGAGCCAGGGCTCGATGACGACGCCCGAGCGGTCGCCGTAGGGCACTTTGTGGACGTGGTCCTCGGTCGCGGCGAGAAGCCCCAGAGCCTCGAGATCGGCGAGGACCTTGTCGCGCGCGACATAGCGGTCGAGGCCGCGATAGGGTTCCGGCACCGCGTCATTCAGCTTGGCGTCGGCGTCGAGGATGTTGATGCGCGCCAGATCGTGCCGGCGGCCGACCTCGAAATCGTTGAAATCGTGCGCCGGCGTGATCTTGACCGCGCCCGAGCCCTGTTCCGGATCGGCATAGGCGTCGGCGACGATCGGAATCTTGCGCCCGACCAGCGGCAGATCGACGAAGCAGCCGACCAGATGCTTGTAGCGTTCGTCGTCCGGATGCACCGCAACCGCGGTATCGCCCAACATGGTCTCGGGCCGCGTGGTGGCGACGGTGATGAACTCCCCGGGGCGCCCGTCGATCGGATAGCGGATGTGCCAGAGATGGCCCTTCACCTCGCGCGGCTCGACCTCAAGATCGGAGATCGCGGTATGCAGCTTCGGGTCCCAGTTGACGAGGCGCTTGTCGCGATAGATCAAGCCGGCGCGGTGCAGCTCGACGAACACCTTGCGCACCGCCTGCGACAGGCCCTCGTCCATGGTGAAGCGCTCGCGGCTCCAATCGCAGGAAGCGCCGAGACGGCGGAGCTGGCGCGTGATCGTGCCGCCGGATTCCGCCTTCCAGGTCCACACCCGTTCGAGGAACGCGTCGCGGCCGAGCCCGACACGGCTCTTGCCTTCCGCCTCGAGCTGGCGCTCGACAACCATCTGGGTCGCGATGCCGGCATGGTCGGTGCCGGGCTGCCACAGGCAGTCGCGGCCGCGCATGCGCTGGAAGCGGATCAGAACGTCCTGAAGCGTATTGTTGAGCGCGTGGCCCATGTGCAGGCTGCCGGTGACGTTCGGCGGTGGAATGACCATGCAGAAGGGATCGGCGTCCGGCCGGCGGCCGCACGCAAAGGCGCCGCTTTCCTCCCACCGGGCGTAAAGACGGGCTTCGACCTCATCCGGTCGATAGGTCTTCGGCAACATCAGAAAAAACTCTAGCTCTGCCTGTGGAAACCTGTGTGCCAGACATGGCGAAGCCGGGCCGGCTCAATGCCAGTGCTCGTCCTCCGCCCGGCCGGCGAGCTTCGCCACCTCGCGCTCGACGATGCGCCCGACCAGGGCCGGCAGGTTGGCGTCGAGCCATTCGCGGAGCATCGGCCGCAGCATCTCGCGCACCAGATCCTCGAGCGTCCGGGTTCCGGAGCCGACCGAGAACCCGCGGCTCGCATCGACCGCGGCGGCAAGCGTCGCGAAGGCGGAGGTTGTGGTCCCAGCCGGCGAGGGAGACATCAGACCGGGGTCCTCCGGGGTATTGTCCGGCGCCATGGGCTTCTCCTGTTGCGCTGAAGGGCGCGGCGCCACGGGCACCGGCTCTGGCTCTGGCGGTATCGGCTCCGCTTCCGCGGCCGGTTCGGGTTCGGGTTCGGGCGCCGGTTCGGGTTCGAGCGCCGCGGCGACTTCGGCGGCGGCCGGCATCTGCGGCCCCTCGTCCGACGCCGGCTCGGCGGCAGCCAGATCGACCACCGAACCGTCGTCTTCAACCATCTGGGTCAGTTCGAGGACATCGGCCGGCGGCGCCTTCGGCGCCTCGGGCAGCCGTGCGGGCGCCGCGACGGGCGCGGTGGCACGGGTTTCGGTTGTCTCAGGCGCGCCGGCCTTGGGCGCGGCCGCGACCTCGGGGCCGTCGTCAGAAATGATCCGCCGGATGGAGGCGAGAATCTCCTCCATCGTCGGCTCGGATTGCGCCTTGGTGTCGCTCATCTCCTCGTCCCCGACCCCGTGCCCCTTAAGCCCAACCTAAGGCAGAAGCGCCGAAAAAGCCAGCCCCCGACGGGGACGACGGCAATGCCGGAAAGAGGCGTCGCGCAGCGTGAAGACCCGTCTCAGAAGACGAAGCGCGGGGCCTTGGCGAAGCCCGGAAGCCGCGGCGCAGCGGCGTCGAACAGCACCCGTTCGGCGATTTCGCCTTTGTGGCGACGGTAAAGGACGGCCTTGGTGCGCCCCGCTTCGCCGACCACGGCGACGGCCCGTCCGCCGTCCGCGAGCTGGCCGAAGAGCGCTGCCGGCTGCTCGGCGATGGCGCCTTCGAAAACGATCACGTCGAAGGGGGCATGTTGCGAATCGCCGCGCTCGAGCGCCCCTTGCGCCACCTGCACCGCGGGCGCCAGGGCCGCGAGCAGCCCGCGCGCCGCGACCGCGAGCTCGGGCTCGCTTTCCAGCGCAACAACCTCGCCGGCGAGCTGCGCCAGGACGGCGGCGCCATAGCCGGTGGCGGCGCCGATATCGAGCACCTTGTCGCCAGGCGCGATCTCGGCCGCCTGCAGCATGCGTGCGAAAACCATCGGTTCGAGCAGTGCCCGACCCGGCGCGATCGCCACCTCCTCGTCGATATAGGCGAGGGCCGCGAGCTCGGGCGCGACGAAGCGCTCGCGCGGCACCTCGGACATCGCCGCGATGACTGCCTCATCGGTCACCTGCGAGGGGCGGAGCTGGCTCAAGACCATGTTGCGGCGGGCAATGGCGGGATCGAAACGCATGTTCGGACCGGGGTTAAATGAAGGCTGTAGGGTTTATATAGCATAGGGAACAACGGGGCAACGCCGCGCGCGGAACCGGGGCCGGCCGCGGCGGGGGTTGACCCGGATCGGAGGCGGACCTATACACCGGCAGGCGGCCAGGTGGCGGAGTGGCGACGCAGCGGACTGCAAATCCGCGCACACGAGTTCGATTCTCGTCCTGGCCTCCATTTTGCGCGAAAGCGGCAAGCCGAAAGACCCCGACCCGACGGCACGGCGGTTTGCGGCCCAAGCCGCCTAAGACGCCCAAGACGCCCAAGACGCCCGGCGGCATCCGACCGGGCGGTCGAAAGAAACGCAGGGCCAGGAGCCGCGCCTTGGCATGCCGGCACGAGGAGAACCGGGCTTTGTCGCTTGAGGGTCGCCCCGAAGAGCGGATGACGCGGATCGACGGGATCGGCCTGGCCGCCGTTCTCGGCTTCAGCGCCGTGGTCTCCTGGCTTTCCGCGGCCTACCCCGCGAAACTCCCGGTCTGGGCGCCGTGGGATTTTTCCTGGGTCGAGTTCCCGGCCCTCGCCATGACCCTCTGGTGGTACGGCCACGGCCTGGCGCGGACGCGACCGGAAAATCGGCCGCCGCGCTGGCGCCAGGTTTTCTTCCTGGTCGGCATGGCCGGGCTCTACGCGGTGCTGCAGACGCGCTTCGAGTACATGACGCAGCACATGTTCTTCCTGAACCGCATCCAGCACATCGTGATGCACCACCTCGGGCCGTTCCTGATCGCACTCGGCTGGCCTGGCGAGACCCTCGACCGCGGCATGCCGGCGCCGTTCCGCCGGCTGATCCGAAACCGCCCGGTGCGCGCCGTCATGGACGTGCTGCAACAGCCGGCAATCGCCGCCTTCCTCTTCGTCGGCCTGGTTTATTTCTGGCTCATCCCGGCGATCCAGTTCCGCGCCATGATCGATCCCCACCTCTACGCGCTGATGAACTGGAGCATGGTGGTCGACGGGCTGTTGTTCTGGTTCCTGGTGCTCGATCCGCGGCCGAAGCCGCCGGCCCGCACCTCGTTC
>JAJYTL010000207.1 GCA_021793055.1 Pseudomonadota bacterium | reverse complement strand
ACAACGTGCGGGTACCGGTCAGCACCATGCTCGGCGAGGAGAACGGCGGCTGGCGCGTCGGCGCCGCCGCGCTCAACCTCGACCGCGTCGGCGCCGCGCGCTACCTGATCTCGGTCCGGCGCGACGAGGACATCATCAATTTCGTCAAGGCGAACAGCTTCGAGGGCTACTCCCCAGCGCAGGACCCCGCGATCCGCGACAAGATCGCGGAACTCTGGATCGAGGCGCAGGTCTGCCGCCTGATGACCATGCGCAGCATGTCGTTGGTCGAGCATGGCGGCAATTTCACCTATGAGGGCGCCGCCGAGAAGGTTTGGGCGCCCGAGCATGGCGTGCGAACCACCGAGGCGATCAGCCAAATGCTCGGGCCGTACGGACAGTTGCTGAACGGCTCGCCGCACGCGATCGAACGGGGCGTTTTCGCGCACAATTTGATGGGCGCGTTCCAGTCCGGCATCAACCATGGCAGCACCCAAATCATGCGCGATCAGGTCGCCCGGCGTGGTCTGGACATGCCGCGAAAATAGTAACACCCCGCCTTGGCAACGACGGCGCGCGCAACAGCGGCGCGGCCGAGAACGCCGGCCGGCACGCCCCCTCTGGAGACTGAACCATGGATTTGACGTTAGGCGACGAAGAGACGATGGTGCGGGAGACCGCGCGGAAATTCCTCGAAGCGCACTGCCCGACCAAACTGGTGCGCGCGATGGAGAAGGACGCCAAGGGTTATCCGCCCGAGCTCTGGCGGCAGGCCGCCGAGCTCGGCTGGCAGGGCATGGCGCTGCCGGAGCGCTATGGCGGCAGCGATTTACCCTTGGTGTATCTCGGCCTCGTATTCGAGGAAGTGGGCCGCGCGCTGGCACCGCTGCCGCTGCATAGCACCGTGGTTCCGGCGCTGACCCTCGCCCGCGCGGCCGGCGACGATCTCTGCCGCGCCGTTCTGCCTGGTGTGATCGCGGGGGACGCGGTCTTGACCTGGGCGTACGCCGAACGCGACCCGCGCCTCCGGCCGGACTCGATAGAGACCCGCGCCGAGCCCGCCGGCGACGACTTTGTCATCAACGGCAGCAAAATGTTCGTCGACAACTATCCCGCCGCCAATCACATGCTGGTGGTCTGCCGCACGGCGCTGGCATCCGCCGACGACGCGGGCCTGTCTCTGTTCCTGGTGGATACAGCAAGCGCCGGCCTCTCGGAAGTATCGCTCACGGTCCTGGCAAAGGACAAGCAGAGCGAAGTGCGTTTCGAAAACGTCCGCGTGCCGAAGGGCAATCTGGTCGGCCCGCTTCATCGCGGCGCGCCGATCGCCGCCCGCATGCTGGATGACGCCACCGTACTGCTTTGCGCCCAGATGGTCGGCGCGACGCGCAAGGACGTCGAGATGGCGGTGGAATGGGCGAAATTCCGCAAGGCCTTCGGCCAGCCGATCGGGGCCTTTCAATCCATCCAGCATATGTGCGCCGATATGTTGATGTGGGTCGACGGCGGCCAGATGCTGACCTACGAAGCGCTATGGAAAATGGACCAGGGGCTGCCGGCGCGGGTCGAAGTGTCGCAAGCCAAGGCGTTCTGCAACGAGAAATGCGAAGCCGCGGTGCGGCAGTGCCAGGTCATTCACGGCGGCATCGGTTTCATGATGGAGTTCGATCTGCAGCTGTGGTATCGCCGGGTCTGTAGCTGGACCATGCGGCTCGGCACCGCCTTCGAGCACCGCGCGCGGATCGCCGAGGCCCTGCTCGATCATCCTGGGCAGGTTATCCTCGGCCGGCCGGTGCCCGTGGCGGACGAGGCGTAGGACGATCCGTGGCATCACGGTTCGGTGACATCAGCAAAGGGAGACGCGGACATGGCTCAGTGTCCGGTATGCGGCAACACGGTGGACGAGGAAGCGGCACGGGCGACGACGGGCTTTACGGCCCATGGCGCGTCCGAAATGGACCCCGCCAAGGGAACCCGGCAGTTCCACGATGGCACTTGGTACTATTTCGATAGCCTCGAATGCCGCAGCAAGTTTCTCGCCAACCCTGGAAACTACGTCGGTTAGGCGAGCCCGCCACCGCCCGGCGCTGCCGCGGGCGAATTTTGTCGGGAATTCGAGAGCAGAGCCCGGAGTGGCTTTCGCCGCTGCCCAGCGCTGCAATCATGGCCTGGGCCGATCGAAGTTGCGACTTGAGCCGCCGCGGAGCTCTCAGGCGCGCGCGATGCCGAGGTAGGCCTGCCGCACCAGATCGTTCCGTTCGAGGTCCTGGACAGGCCCCTTCGCCACCACCCGCCCGTTTTCAAGCACGTAGCCGCGGCTCGCCGCGGTCATGAAAAGAATGTTCTGCTCAGCGATGAGCATCGCGACGCCCTCGCGTTCGTGGAACAGTCGCATGGTCTCGATCATTTCCGTCACGATGCGGGGCGCCAATCCGGCCGAGGGCTCGTCCAGCAGAAGCAACTCCGGGCGGAACATCAGCGCCTTCGCGAAGCCCAGCATCTTTCTTTGCCCGCCGCTCAAGCTGGCCGCGAGATGACTCTTGCGTCCGCTGAGCACCGGAAACGCGGCGTAGAGCTCCTTCTTGCGGTCCTTGACCATTGCCGCCGGCAGGCGGTAGCCGCCCATGCTCAGATTCTCGTCGATGCTGAGGTCGGGAAACACCGCGAATTCCGACATATAGGCCAACCCGAGCCGCGCCTTCTGATCGGTCCGCAACCGGGTGACATCCCGGCCCCGAAACGCGATGGTGCCACCGTACAACGGCACGAGCGACATCAGCGCCCTCAGCAAGGTCGTCTTGCCCGAGCCGTTGGCGCCCAGCAGCACGACCATCTCACCGCGGGAAATCCGGAGATCGACGTCCGAGAGCACCTGCATGCCGCCATACCCGGACGCCAGGCCCTCGGCCACGAGAATGTCCGATCCGTTCAGTCCGTCATTTGCTGCGGCCAAGGAACACCTCAATCACGTGATCGTCCTGCGTCGCCGAGGCGATGTCGCCTTCGAAAATAACCGAGCCGACATCCATCACCACGACCCGCGTCGTGATGAGCTGCAGGAACGGGATCAGATGCTCGACGACAAGCAAGGCAATCCCCGCGGACGACAACTCCAATAGCCACTCGGCGAGCCAGGACAGTTCCTTCGGGTTCAGCCCGGCGGCGATCTCGTCCACCAGCATCAGCTTCGGCGAAGTCGCCAGCGCGCGGGCGATATCCAGCAGCTTCTGCTGGCTGCTGTTCAGCCGTCCTGCCTCGCGATCCTTGAATTCGTGGAGCCCCGCTCGACGCAAAAGATTCTCGATATCGACGTCGTCTGCGCCGCCATAGGTCGCGGCGACGATCATGTTTTCCCAAACGGTCAATTTATGGAACGGCGACGGGACCTGATAGGTCCGATTGATGCCGACATGCACCCGCTTGTCCGGCGACTTCCTGGTAAGATCATGGCCCTTGAAAGCGACGCTTCCGCCGTCCGGCATGATCAGCCCCGAGATGGTGTTGATCAGAGTCGTCTTGCCGGAGCCGTTCGGGCCGATGAGGCCGAGCACGTCGCCCTCGTTCACCGACAGCGTCACCCCGTCGAGCGCGTGCAGGCCGCCAAAGGTCTTCCGGATATCGCGAACAGCGAGCAAGGGCCAGGAGCTCTCAGAAGACATGGATGCGCACCTTTTTCGCCAACGACACGAGTCCGCCCGGCATGAACAGCAGCAGCGCCACAATCAGCAAGCCGTATAGCAACTGGAAGTACTCCGGGTTCGCCACGCCTACGGCGTCGTAAAGGCCGTACAGGAGACCGGCGCCGATCAGCGGACCGATAACCGTCCCGACACCGCCGAAGACGGCAAAAACGATGGGGAATATGCTGAGCGTCAAGGCAAACACCGACTGCGGATAGAAGAACGAGATGTTCCACGCGAAGGCGCCGCCGGCCAATCCGCCGATAAAGCAACTGAGCAGCCAGGCGATCAAGCGGCCGCGCAGGACATTGACCCCGGCCGTCGCGGCGCTGTTCGAATTGTCGCGGATGGCCATAAGCGATAGGCCGAAGCGGGATATCCGGAAATACGCCGCGATGGCCGTTGTGAACAAAAGCACGCCGAGCATCGTCCAGTAGCCGGTCGTCGGCGCATATACTGCGCCGAGATTGATACCGTAGGGTCCTTGCGTGATCGAGGTCAGGTTCGGGTTCGAAATGATCTCGTACGCCGCCTGCGCCGCGGCCAATGACGCGATGCCGAAATAAGCCCCCTCCAGCCGCAGAAGCGGCACCAAGATCACGCCCAGAACGACGGCGGACAAGCCGCCCGCCACCACGGCCGCGATCGGGTTCCAATGCAGAAACAAGATCGTCAGGGCGCAACCGTAGGCGCCGGTCCCGAAGAATCCGACATAGCCAAACGGCATGTAGCCGGTAAAGCCATAGAGCAGGTTGATGCCCTGCGCCAGGGCGAGAAAGGCCATCAGATTGATGAGCAGAGATTCGTTGGAAAAGGTGAAAAACGATGTGGCGAAAATCCCCGCCACCAAAGCCAAGACCGCCAATCCGGCCAAAGGTGATTTAAGCACGTCGCACCTCGCTGCCCAGCAGGCCGCCAGGGCGAGCAAGCATGATCAGAATCAGCAACACGTTCGGCAGCAACGCGGCCCATGAAGGAAGATAGGTCTGCATTAACGCCGTGGCGACGCCGTAGACCAGTCCGCCCAGCACCGCGCCGAGCGGCTTGCCGAGCGAGCCGACCACGATCACGGCGAACGAGATGACGGTCAGGTTCAAGCCGATGTCGGGCGAGATGTTGCCCGCGATAAACGACACGAAGCAGCCCGGGATTGCGGCAAGGCCGATTCCGATGCCGAAGTTCAAGGCCGATAGCGCCGACACGTTGACCCCGACGCTCGCGGCCTCCTGCCGGTTGGACATGATCGCGCGGGTGGCGTAGCCGGTGCGGGTGTGGGACAGGTACAGATAGACAAGAACGATGGCGGCGGCGCTGATCAGGCCGGTCCAAAACCACGATTGCGGAAACGACTGTCCGAAGAGGTGAACCGGGCGCCCGCCCAGCAGCGAGTCCGGAAGCGAGCGCTGCGTATTGCCGAAGGCAATCGTCGCGATCGCCTCGAGAACCTGCGAAACCCCGAAAAAGACGATCAGAGACGCCAATTCGGGATCCTCGGCCTGCAGGATCCGCGGCACGATGCCGTAGTAAATGATGCAGCCGAAAACGAAGAACGAAACGAAGATAATCGGCAGGGCCAGGACTGGTCCGATATGCCAGAGCGTGTACAGCCAAAAGCTGCTGAACGCGCCCCACATGATGACGTCGCCATGAGCAACATTGACCACGCGCATCACGCCAAATATCAGACTCAGCCCCAGCCCCACCAAGGCGAAAAACACGCCATAGAGGACGCCAGACACCAGGGCATACACAAGCAGATCCATAAGCCTAACCGATCCCTCCGCCTAACGATGGCGACCCTGTGACTGGCGGCCCAGCGTCAGCTCTTCGGCGCCGGGTAGACCGGCTTCGCCGTGGCAAACTTAGCCGGGTAGACAACCTTGAGCTTGAAGCCGGAAGCGGTCGGCAGGAACTGCGCCACCCCGCTCACGATTCCCGTCTGCGCACCTTCGCTGGTGATCGTGAAGGTCCCGCCCAAGGTCTTCATCTTGCCGGACATCCCGGCCATGGCGTGACGAAGCCCGAGCTGGCTTAGGTTGTTGGCGGTGGCAAGGGCCCTCTGGATGACCAGGCCAGCGACGTAGCCCGCGGTTACGAAGGCATCCGGCGTCGCCTTCGCCTTCTTCTCGTATTGCGCCACGAACTGATCCGTCGTCAGGCCGATATTGACGTCGCTGACCTTCAGCGTCGGCGCCGTGACGTAGCAGTAGATGTACTTCAGATCATTCCCCATGCCCTTGAATTCGGCGGGCGCCAAGTCGGGGAAGAGGATGTAGACGAACGGGAAATGGAACCCGCCGGACTTCAAGTTCTTGAGGAACGTCACGTCGTTGGGGTCGTAGCCGATCTCCAGAACCGCTTCGGGATGGGTCGCGGCGATACGGTGCAGGATAACGGTATAATTGGAGGTCTTCGTCGGCACGGCGCTGTAATAAACCGGCGCCACGCCGTGCTTTTTCAAGATGTCGTTGACTTC
>JAJYTL010000206.1 GCA_021793055.1 Pseudomonadota bacterium | reverse complement strand
TTATGCGCGAGCTAATCTTAGCGTGGTTGCTACCAGCAGCAAGATGATGCAGAGCTTGCTGAATATTACCGCCTAACGCCCAATGACAAAAAATTACCCCTCGACGCAGCCGAGGGAAGAGGCGGCGCCGAGAGGGAGAATCCCGCCCTTGGTGACACGGCCGATTGACTGCTTCACCGCAGCTGACGGGATGATGCTGGCAATGTCTTGATGCGCGACAAGCGGACGTTCGCGAACCGACGGTAGGAACCTCCCTTATGGTGAAAGTTGCCAGGCCATCACTGTTCTCCCCGAATCGGAAAGCAGGCATCAATAGCCGAGGAAAGGATAAACTACAGTCGCCCACACGGCGTGGGCGCTGCGGTGGGCGAGGTCGGGTCTCACGGGAGAAGACCATGCCCAACGAATCACTCGATGCGAATAAGTCCGGTCGCCTTCAGCCTTGGAATAAGGGGCGTATGATTGGCCAGAAACGCCCCCTCCGGCCGAAAGAGGTGTGGGCCATTCGAGCGCGCCTTGAACTTGGTCGGTCCAAGAGAGATCTCGCTCTCTTCAATCTGGCCATTGACAGCAAGCTCCGCGCTTGTGATCTCGTCGCGTTGAAACCTGAAGACATTTGCCTGGGCGGCCACGTCCGCGAAAGGACGACCATCACTCAAAAGAAGACCGGACGGCCGGTGCAATTCGAGATCACGGAGCAAACTCGGAAGGCGCTTGAGGCATGGCTGGCGATCAGGCGTGCCCCGTCCGGCAGCTACCTGTTTCCGAACCGCTTTCGAAACAGTCCCCACCTGTCCACGCGGCAATATGCTCGTGTCGTCCGTCGCTGGGTTCAAAGTATCGGCTTGGATAGCGGCGCCTACGGCACGCACTCCATGCGCCGGACCAAGGCCGCGCAGATTTACCGGAAAACCGGAAATCTCCGTGCCGTCCAGCTTCTACTTGGACATTCCAAAATTGAGAGCACGGTAAGATATCTCGGCATCGAGGTCGACGATGCCCTGAACCTCGCCGAGCAGATCGATCTCTGAGTAAGAGTGTGGTGGGGCGCCTGGAACGGCGCCCCATTGATCTAATCACGCGTGCACTGTGGGCACGGCTCATCCGACCCCGACCGAGATATTTTCTGATGGGGCACTGTGCCTGGTAGCCGCGGCCGCTTCCTCACCCGCGTCCTGCCAACCATTCTTTCAGCTTCGACCAGCGTCGCCGGCCCACGACGTTGCGTACGGCGATCGCGATAGCCTTCTTCTGACCTACCAGGACGACCAGCTGCTTGCCCCGTGTCACGCCTGTGTAGAGCAAATTGCGCTGCAACATGGCATAATGCTGGGTCAGGATCGGTATCACCACCGCCGGGTACTCCGACCCCTGGCTCTTGTGGATCGTTGCCGCATAGGCGGGCACCAGCGTGTCGAGTTCGCCGAAGCCGTACGTAACAACGCGGCCGTCGAAGCTGCCGGTCAGCTCGCCGGTATCGGCATCGACATTGTCTATGTAGCCGATATCCCCGTTGTAGACCTCCTTCTCATAGTCGTTTTCGATCTGCATGACCTTGTCGCCAGGGGCGAAGGTCCAGCCAAAACGCTCAACCTTGCGCTCGCCCGCCGGGTTTAGGGCCCCCTGCAGCTCGATGTTCAGCGAGCGCGCCCCGATGCCGCCACGGTTCATCGGGCAAAGCACCTGAATGTCGCGCACCGGATCGAGGCCGAAGCGTTGAGGTATGCGCATCGTCACCAATGCGATGATCCGCGCCACGGCCGTTTCCGGATCATCCGCCGGAACGAAGTAGAAGTCGCTCTCGCCATCCGGCTTGGTCATTTCGGGCATGGCGCCCCGGTTGATGCGGTGCGCGTTGGTGATGATGCGGCTCTCTGCCGCCTGCCGGAACACCTCGGTCAGCCGGGCGACCGGGACGGTGCCGGAGGCGATGATATCCGCCAAGACCTGACCTGGCCCAACGGAGGGAAGCTGGTCGATATCGCCGACGATCAATAGTGCGGCGCGATCGGGCACGGCCCGCAAGAGCGCCTGCATTAGCATGACATCCACCATGGAGGTCTCGTCGACGACCAGGAGGTCACAGTCGATCGGGTTGTCGCTGCCGCGTCGAAAGCCGCCTGTCTTGGGGTCGACTTCAAGCAGGCGGTGAATGGTTTTGGCCTCGAAGCCGGTCGCCTCGGTCATGCGCTTCGCGGCTCGCCCTGTCGGGGCGCAGAGCGAAAGGCCCATACCCTTGGCGGCCAGGATGGTCAGGATCGAATTGATGATCGTCGTTTTGCCGACGCCTGGACCGCCGCTGATTACGAAGACTTTGGCGAGCAGCGCTTGCCGGATCGCGGCTGCCTGGCTTTCGGCCAACGACAAGCGGGTCTTCTGCTCGATCCAGGGCAGTGCCTTCTCCAGATCGATGGAGGGCCACGGCAGACCGCCATTGGCAAGGCACCGTATCCGCTCGGCGATGACCCGCTCGGCCTGGTATAGGCCAGTGAGGAATATGCAAGTTGTATCGGCCACGGCATCCGCAACCACTGTGCCCTCGGCCAGCTCGAGATCAAGTGCGGTCCGCACCAGTTCCGCGGGAACCTCGAGAAGGGTGGCGGCGAGCGGGATCAATTCTTCGGACGGCAAGCCGCAATGGCCTTCGTCCATTGCTTCGGCGAGCGCGTAGGAAATCCCCGCCCGAACGCGGATTATCGCCGTCTTTTCGATGCCGAGCTTCATCGCGATCGCGTCGGCGGTCTTGAAGCCGATACCCCGGATGTCACGCGCCAAACGGTAGGGGTTGTCGGTCATGACCTGGACAGCATCGGCGCCATAGGTCTTGAAGATACGGACCGCGCGGGCCGTGCCGACGCCGTGGCTGTGCAGGAAGACCATGATCTCGCGTACGATCTTCTGCTCGCTCCAGGCTTCGGCGATGCGTTTGGCGCGAATCGGGCCGATGCCGGCCACCTCGCGCAGACGATCGAATTCGGCCTCGATCACATCGAACACCTTGGCGCCAAACGCTTTAACCAGCTTTTTGGCGTAGACCGGACCGATGCCGCGGATCATCCCGGAGCCAAGGTACTTCTCGATGCCTTCCGTTGTCGTCGGCGCCGAGGTGCGAAGGAAGCGGGTCTTGAACTGCTGTCCGTAGGTGCGGTCGTTGACCCAATCGCCGACTGCCGTGACCCATTCGCCGGCGGAGATGGTCGCGGCGTGCCCCACAACGGTTATCAGGTCTCGGTGGCCGCGCGCCTTGACGCGGAGAACGCAGAAGCCGTTCTCGGTATTATGGAATGTGACGCGCTCGATAAGGCCGGCAAGGACTTCCTGGTTCGAGGAGTCGGGGCGCGAATCCCGATCAGCTATCACGAAGTTCCGATCTGAGCCGCAGTCAGCAATTCCCTGATGGTGGAGAACTGCTGAGCGCGCTCCGCTGCCGCCTCCGGAGTTTCGCGGAATGGGTCGTCCTCCTCCCCGATTTCGGCCGTAAGGGCCTCTCCCACCATCCGTTCGTGTTCGATCCGCGCGATATGGATCTTCAGCTCCTCGGGCGTGAACAAGCCTCTCACGCGGGCGACAAACTGGGGTAGCTCCCTCGCGAACTCCGGCCGGCTGGCAGCCGTCTCGGCGAACATCAACAGCTTTTCAGCGACGACATAATCGAACGCCGCCTTCGAGCCATAGCGCACTCTGATATCTTGAGCGGCCTCGCACTGCTCCATCCAAATCTTATGGAATTCACGGTTGCTCATCCATTCCTCCTATACGGTGTCGCCGCTCCAACTCCGGGCGCTGTCGTCAACCCGTGCCGCCATGTGGGCCCTTCCTGAAACTACGGCGGCGTCTTTACCTTTGCTACGGTTGATTTCTATAGCACCGAGTGCTATATATCTGGGTATCATGATTGGAGTGGCGGGACCGAATGCGCCTATTCAAGACCAAGCCATTCGCGCGCTTCGCGGATCATGAGGGTATTGAGGATGCCGACCTGTGCGACGCCGTTCGCCGAGCTAAGCAGGGGTTGACCGATGCTGATTTGGGTGGCGGTGTCATTAAGCAGCGCACTGCCCGGAAGGGCCAAGGACGGTCAGGTGGTTTTCGTAGCATCATCCTCTTTCGGAGAGGCGAGAAGGCGTTCTTCGTCTACGGCTTCGCCAAAAGCGACCGCGACAACATTCGACAACATGAACTGAAGGCCTTCCGGAAGCTCGCTGAGGTTATGTTGGGTTACGACGATAAGGCACTTCAGGCGGCAATTAAGAATGAGACCATTACGGAGATTGTGTACCATGGGCAAGCGGTATAAGAGCGGGGCGCTAGCGTCTGTACACGAGACCGCGCTTGGCCTTCATGAAGCGGGCGTCATGGGCAAGCGCACCATGAAAGCGTTCGATGAGATGTGCCTGACCCCGGTAGAGGAACTAACGCCTGCGGAGATTCGCAAGATCCGGCTGCGTGAGAAAGCAAGTCAGGCCGTGTTCGCGCGTTATCTCAACGTCACGACTGGGCTGGTGAGCCAGTGGGAACGCGGCGAGAAGCATCCACGCGGGGCCTCGCTCAAGCTCCTGACGCTGGTCGCCAAGAAAGGCCTCCAAGCGGTGGCCTAAGCCCCGCTTTTGTTAAGCATGATGGCCCCGAAGAAGACGCTGAACGCTGAAAATCTCGAAGCTCTGGGCGCAAGGCGCCTAGCTGAGCTGCTCCTGAACGTTGCCGAAAAAGATGCGTTGACAGAGCGGCGCCTGCGGCTGGAGCTTGCGGCTCAAAAAGCACCGGAGAGCGTAGCGGCGGAGGTCAGAAAGCGGCTTATCCAAATCGGTCGCGCCCAATCATTTGCAGATTGGCGCAAGGTACGCGAGCTTGCCGCCGATCTCGACCTCCAGCGCCGGACGATCGTCGATCAGGTGGCGACGACCGATGCATCAGGGGCGCTGGAACTGATGTGGCGATTCCTGGGCCTGGCCGAAGCAGTGCATGGGCGTTGTGACGACAGCAACGGAGTGATCGGTGACATCTTTCGCTCAGCCTGCCGCGATCTCGGCCCGCTCGCGGGGATGGCGAGGCCCGATCCCGTTGTCTTGGCCGATCGTATCTTTGCGGCGCTCAATGAAAACGGCTACGGCCAGTACGACCATTTGATCGAAACGCTGGCTCCCGTTCTTGGAAGCAAAGGCCTTGATCATCTAAAGGCGAGCTTCATCGCGTTATCGAGGCGGCCTGTCGAGACGCCACCCCAGGAAAATCGCAAGGTCCTCGGCTGGGGTGTGGGCGGGCCGCTCTATGAGGACGAGATCAGGGCCCGTAGCCGCGTGACCAACGTACGCCTCGCTTTGCAGAAGATCGCGGACGCTCAAGGAGACGTCGACGCTTTTATCGCCCAATGCGATGAACAGATGAGAAAAGCCCCGAGGATCGCAACGGCTATCGCCCGGCGGCTGCTTGCAGCGGACCGGGCAGGGGAAGCACTGATGGCCATAGAGGCTGCCGAGCAAAGACGCGGCAGTTGGCCGGATCCCGACTGGGAAGATACGCGGATCGATGCCCTCGAAATGCTCGGCCGTGGCGCGGATGCGCAAGTCGCCCGCTGGTCATGCTTCGAGCAAAGCTTGAGCAGCAAGCATTTGCGGGCCTACCTCAAGCGGTTGCCTGATTTCGAGGACGTCGAGGCCGAAGATCGCGCGCTCGACCACGCTGAACGCCATGAGAGCATCCTTGGGGCACTTGCGTTTCTTGTTTCCTGGCCGGCTCTGGACAGAGCCGCGCGCGTTGTGACCGCGCGAGCCGGAGAACTTGATGGAGATCATTATGAATTCCTGGCACCGGCAGCGGAATCGCTGACGGCGAAGTATCCGCTCGCCGCGACGTTGCTCTTGCGGGCGATGATCGATTTTACCCTCACGCAGAGCCGGTCGAGCCGCTACCGCCATGCCGCGCGGCACTTCCTGGAGTGTGCAAGCCTCGCGGCAGCGATCCCCGATTATGGCGCCTTCGAACCGCATGAATCTTACGCCGCCCGGCTTAAGACCCAGCATGGCCGCAAGAATGCGTTCTGGCGTTTGATCATGTGAAGCAGCTTGAGATTCGCGATGCGCAGCGAAGTGCAGTGCGACTTAGCCAAGTCGCTGCCGAAAATCTCTCTGCTGTCCGCCAGGAGTCGAGCAACAGGTCGGTG
>JAJYTL010000205.1 GCA_021793055.1 Pseudomonadota bacterium | reverse complement strand
CCTGCCGCTGGCGATCGGCGCGGCATTCAGCGATCTTAATCATGTGCATATGGTCGCGCCGGTGGCGATCCTCGCCACCGCATATACGGTGGTTTTCGGCATCGTATTCGGCTATTATGCGTGGTTCCGGATCATCGCGACCGTCTCGGTCGAAGTCGCAACGCTTTCGACTCTCGTGATCCCGGTGATTGGGGTAGGGTCGGGGGCCCTACTGTTGGGTGAAGCATTGGGCTTGCGCGAAGTGGCCGCAGCGGTTCTTATCGTCTCGGCGCTTGCAACGGTTCGCCGGTCTGAACCGGCGCCCGCCCAGGGGGAACGAACGCCAGCTGATTAACCGGCAAGAAGGACGTCATGGAACTTGAGGCAGTTCTAAAGGCCTATCGGCGAACCGCGCCTTACTACGATGCCGTGTTCGGCGTGCTTCTCGGGCCGGGCCGACGGCGCACGGTTCGACTCGCCAACCGGCTGCAAGGCCGCCGGCTTCTCGAAGTCGGGGTTGGCACCGGGTTGTCGCTCGCGCGTTATCGGCGCGATTTCAGCATCGTCGGCATCGACGTATCCGAGGAGATGCTGTCGCGGGCGCAGGAGCGGGTCGCCGCCAAGGGGCTCGACAATGTCGAGGGCCTCTACAACATGGACGCGGAGAATCTCGACTTCGCCGACGATTCCTTCGACATCGTTTGCGCCATGTATATCGCTTCGGTGGTGCCGCATCCGGCGCGGCTGCTCAGCGAGTTGCAGCGCGTCTGCAAACCGGACGGCCATATCCTGATCGTCAATCATTTCGCCAAGCCCAACGGCATCCGCGGCTTTATCGAGCATCGCCTGGCCGGCCAGGCCACCCGTCTCGGTTGGCACCCGGACTTCGCGCTCGATCCCTTTCTCGAGCCCGGCTCCGCGGAAGTGGTGAAGAGTTGGGAAGCGCCGCCCTTGCGGCTCTTTACCATCTTGCAATGCCGCAACGGCAAGCTCGATGCCGCGGCCACGGCGGCCGAGGCGGAGCCGGCGCCGCGCCGCGCCGCCGGCATGGGGCGTTAGCGCCGAATTTTCCTGGGTGTTGAATGGCGCGACGATCGAGGGCCCGGTGCGATCCGGGCCTCGATCGCGCGGCGGCGCCTATTTGCCGCGACGGCTTTCCCGGATCAGGTTGATGACGCCGGAGAAATCCATGCCCGCCCGGCCCGAGGCAACCATTTGCTCGAAGAGCTGCGCGGCGCGGCTGGCGAGCGGCGTCGCGGCCGCGGTCTGCTCGGCGGCGGCCTCGGCAAGTTTTAGATCCTTCAGCATCATCGCGGCGGTGAAGCCGGCCTGATAATCGCGGTTCGCGGGCGAGGTCGGCACCGGACCCGGCACCGGGCAATAGCTAGTCAGGGACCAGCACTGGCCGGACGACTTCGAGCTGATGTCGAACAGCTTCTGGTGATCGAGGCCGAGCTTTTCGGCGAGCACGAAGGCTTCCGAAACCGCGATCATTGAGGCGCCGAGGATGAGGTTGTTGCAGACCTTGGCCGCCTGGCCGTTGCCTGCCGGCCCGGCATGGACGATGGTCTTACCCATGGTCTCGAGGATCGGCTTGGCGCGGGCAAACGCGGCATCGGGGCCGCCGACCATGAAGGTGAGGGTCGCGGCCTCGGCGCCGCCGACGCCGCCCGAGACCGGCGCGTCGATCATCGCCATGCCGGCCTGGGCCGCGGCGGCGGCGACCTCGCGCGCGGTGGCGACGTCGATGGTCGAGGAATCGATGAATAGCGTTCCCTTGGCCGCGGTTCCGATCAACCCCTTGGCGCCGAGATAGACGTCGCGCACGTGCTGGCCCGCCGGCAGCATGGTGATGACGATCTCGACGCCCTTCGCTGCGTCTTCGGCGCTCGCCGCTGCCGTGGCGCCGGCCGCGACCACGGTTTTCAGAACCGGCGCCGAAAGATCGAAGGCCTTAAGCCGATGGCCCGCTTTCAACAGGTTCCGTGCCATCGGCCCGCCCATGTTGCCGACGCCGATAAAGCCGATCTCCGCCATTCTTTCCTCCCTATCGCAACAGGTTCATTTCGCGTCCCAGTCGAAGACGAGCTCGCCTTCCGGCGGCGGCGCGAAATAGGCCGCGACATCCGCCTCGCTCACCTCGGAAAGCGCCGCCGGCCGCCATTTCGGATTGCGGTCCTTGTCGACCACCTGCGCCCGGGTGCCTTCGTAGAAATCGTGGCCGCGCATGCAATGCGTCGCGAGGCGCCATTCGATCCGCATACAATCGTCGAAGCTCTCGATCTTCCGCGCGCCGGCGATCTCGCGCAAGGTGACCTTGAGGCTGGTCGGCGACTTCTGCCGGATGATCGCGGCGGCCTCGGTGGCGAAGCCATCGCCGTCGCGATCGAGCGCCGCCAGCACGGCCTCGACGGAGGGGTGGCAAAAATTGCGATCGATCACCGCGCGATGGGCGGCGAGCGGCGCCGGTCCGGGGTCGCTCGCGAGCTTCGCGATCGCCGTCTCGACCGCAACGCGGGGGTCCGCCGACATCGTGGCGGCGCGCAAGGCAGCGGTGATCTCGTCTCGTGCCGCGGCCGGCATGTGGTGGTTAGCGATGCCGACATAGATCGTGTCTGCCGCGCGCTGCCGCGCGCCGGTGAGCGCGAGATACATGCCGCTTTCTCCCGGCGCGCGCGACAGCAGATAGCTCGCGCCGATATCGGGAAACAGGCCGATGCCGGTTTCCGGCATGGCGAAGAGCGTGTTCTCGGTGGCGATGCGATGGCTGCCGTGGGCCGAAACGCCGACCCCACCGCCCATCACCGCGCCGTCGAGGAACGCGACATAGGGCTTTGGGAAACGGCGGATGCGCGCATTCATGCGGTATTCGGCGCGAAAGAACTCGAAAGGATAGGGCCGTCCCTGCCGACCTTCCTCGTAGAGCCGCCGGATGTCGCCGCCGGTGCAGAAGGCGCGGCTGCCGCTGCCCTGTATCATCACCGCCTGGATCGCCGGATCGTGTTCCCAGGCGGCGAGGCGGGCGTCGAGGGCAAGGCACATCTCGGTCGAGAGCGCGTTCATCGCTTGCGGGCGATTCAAGGTGACGAGCGCGAGCTTGTCCTGAACCTCGAAAAGAATATCGGCCTGTTCGGTCATGGGTCCGCCCAATCATCCTCTTGAGTTGGCGTTTGGGTTATGCGGCGTTCAATCGAGGGCGACGCCGGAAAGCAGGCGGCGCGCGATAATCAGGCGCATGATCTCGTTGGTGCCTTCGAGAATCTGGTGCACGCGAAGATCGCGCAAATAGCGTTCCACCGGATAGTCGCGGAGATAGCCGTAGCCGCCGAACATCTGCAACGCTTCGTTGACCGCGCGGAACCCGGCGTCGGTGGCGAAGCGCTTCGCCATGGCGCAGGCGAGCGTCGCTTCGTGGTGGCCGGCGCCGAGCTTAACTGCGGCATCGCGCAGCAGAAGCCGCGCCGCGGCGAGGTCGGTGAACATATCGGCGAGGCGGAATTGCAGCGCCTCGAAATCTGCGAGCGGGCGGCCGAACTGGCGGCGCTCGTGAAGATGGGTGCGGGCGAGTTCGAGCGCGGCGCGGGCGCCGCCGAGCGAACAGGCGCCGATATTCAGCCGTCCGCCGTCGAGGCCCATCATCGCGATCTTGAACCCTTCGCCCTCGGCGCCGAGACGGTTCGCCACCGGCACGCGGCAATCCTCGAAGATCACCATCGCGGTCGGCTGCGAATTCCAGCCGAGCTTGCGCTCCTGCGCGCCGAAAGAGAGGCCGGGCGTGCCATTCTCGATCACCAGCGCCGAAATGCCCTTCGGCCCAGCCTCGCCGGTTCGGACCATGGCGACATAGACGTCGGAGCGGCCACCGCCCGAGATGAAGGCCTTGGTGCCGTTCAGCACGTAGTGATCGTTGTCGCGCGTAGCGCGGGTCGCGAGCATGGCGGCGTCCGAGCCCACGCCGGGCTCGGTCAGACAATAACTGGCAAAATGCGCCATGCTGCAGAGCTTCGGCAGGAAACGGCGGCGCGTCGCCTCTTCGCCGAAGCGGTCGATCATCCAGGCGGCCATGTTGTGGATCGAGAGATAGGCCGCGGTCGAGGGGCAGGCGGCCGCGAGTTCCTCGAAGATGATCGTTGCATCGAGCCGCGAGAGGCCGGAACCGCCGATGTCGTCGCGCACGTAGATGCCGGCGAAGCCAAGCTCGGCGGCGCGCCGCAGCGTCGCTTCGGGGAAAATCTTCTCCTCGTCCCAGCGCGCGGCGTGCGGTGCCATCTCGTTTTTTGCGAAGTCGCGGGCGACTTCTTTGAAGGCCTGTTCCGCTTCGCTCAGCTCGAAATCCATCCGTCGTAACCTCTGGCCGTTTCCTCGTCCGCGCGCCGCCGTCAAGCGGGTTGGTTCACGTCCTGCCAATAGGGCGCGCGAAGCTCCCGCTTCAGGATCTTGCCGATCGGGCTGCGCGGCAGGGCGGCGCGGAATGCGACCGCGCTCACGCGCTGCGTCTTGCCGAGCCGGGCGTTGGCCCAATCGCGCAGCGCGTCAGGCGAAATCGCGGCATTTTCTTTCGGCACCACGAGCGCGAGCGGCGTCTCGCCCCAGCGGTCGCTGGGCACGGCGATGACGGCGACGTCGGCGACCTCCGGATGGCCGGAAAATACCGCCTCGAGATCGGCAGCATAGACGTTGAAGCCGCCCGAGATGATCATGTCCTTCTTGCGGTCGAGCAGAATCAGGAAGCCGTCTTCGTCGAACCGGCCGAGATCGCCGCTGCGAAAGAACAGCGTGCCGTCGGTGTCGCGCCAGAAGATTTCCTCGGTCTTGTCCGGGCGCTTGTAGTAGCCGGCCATCATGCTCTCGGATCGGCCGACGATCTCGCCGACCGCGCCCGGCGGCAGCTCGCGGCCGGCCTCGTCGATGATCTTCATCTGCGCCGTCGCCGAGGGCAGGCCGACGGTGTGGAGCTTGTCCTGATGGGCGCGGGCGTCGAGTATGCAGCTGCCGCCGCCCTCCGTTAGGCCGTAGATTTCGATCAACTCGCCCGGCCAGCGATCGAGGATTGCCCGCTTGATCTCGCGCCGCAGTGGCGCGCTGGTCGAGAGCTTCAATTTGAAATGAGACAGGTCGAAGCGGTCGAACTCCGGGTCGGCTAGCACGCGCTGATACTGCACCGGCACCAGCATGGCATGGGTGACCTTGTGTGCCTCGGCAAGCTCGAGAAATTTTCGGGTGTTGAACTTGCCCATGATGATCGCGGTGCCGCCGAGGCCGAGCGTCGGCAACAGCGTGACCAGCGTGGTGTTGGAATAGAGCGGGGTCGAGACCAGGGTCACTGCATCGGAATCGATGCCGAAGCTCTCGAATCTCTGGACGTGGCCGAAGCGGAGCGCGTGGTCGTGGACGATGCCCTTTGGTTCGCCGGTGGTGCCGGAGGAATAGATGATGTTGAAAAGATCGTCGGGGCCGATCGCCACCTCGGGCGGCGTGTCGGTCGTCGCGCCGAGCCAGTCTTCGAAATCCCGCCACTCCGGCGCCGCGAAATCGAAGGCGATGCGGTGCAAGGGACGAAGACGGTCGGCGAAGGGCTCGATCAGCGGCCGCATCGCCTCCGACAGGGCGAGAAGCTTGGCCTCGGAATCGACAATCATCTTTTCCAGCGCCGCGGTCGAGGCCATGGTCGAGAGCGGCACGACGCAGGCGCCGGCGCGAAGCGTGCCGATGAAAAGCTCGCAATAGGGGAGCGACGGCGCGGCCAGAACCGCGACTTTGTCGCCGGGCCCGATGCCAAGCGCGCCGAGCGCGGCTGCGATCCGGTCGACGCGGCGGTCGAACGCCCGCCAGCTTTCCACTTGGCCATCTTCGCCGATCAGGGCTGGCTTTTCGGGCGTCCGGCGGGCCGTCTCGGCGATCAGGCGCGGCAGGTCGATAAAGGCGACGGCGGCAAGGGTCATGGCGTTCCTCAAGGCTCCGAGGTCTTGCGCTTCGGCGGCGGTGCGAGCGATGAGGCTATCGGCAGAGCCTCGGTAAGACAAAGAAAAATCTTGTGCCCGAAGGGCCGGGGCGGGGTTCGGGGCGGCCAGTTTGTGAGCGCATTGCAAGCTTTCGCCTCGCGGCCTAGTATCCGAGCGTCATCGTTTTCGGAGGCCTGTCTGATGGTGGATCGCCCGCTTTCCTTCCGCAAGCCACTCAC
>JAJYTL010000204.1 GCA_021793055.1 Pseudomonadota bacterium | reverse complement strand
GATCTGGCCGCTCGCCGGTCTCCCAGCGGCCCTTGACGAATTGCACCATGCCGACGCGCAAGCCCTGGCCGATGGCGCGCGCGATGAGGCCGATCGCCGCCGTGGTCTTGCCCTTGCCGGTGCCGGTGTGGACGATGAGCAGGCCTTTCTCGATCGTCTTGGTGGCCAGCATGCGATCGCGCGCGGCCTTGCGCTTGCGCGCCTTTTCGTTGGCGCGGCGGTTGATCTCCTCGGCGTCGCGGGCGTTGTCAGGGGTCGCGGTCATCGGGAATCCTCGCGCGTCGATTCGGCCAGGGGGCGAAGCGCCGCGTGGGCGCTGTTCGATTGCGGCTTCCATAGGCCCCGTTCGATGGCCTCCAGAAGCCGCGCGGCGATTTCGCGCTTCGCCGCCGGGTTGTTGCGTTCGAGAAACCCGGCCACCTCGGCGTCGCCGAGATAGGCGTCGAAAAGGGCGTCGAAATGATGGTCGGCGACGACGCGGGCCGTGGCCTGGAAGGCGAAGAGGTAATCCACCGTCGCCGCCATCTCGAAGGCGCCCTTGTAGCCGTGGCGCATGACGCCGGCGATCCATTTCGGGTTGACGACGCGGGCGCGGACGATGCGGGCAACCTCCTCGCGCAGGCTGCGGATCTTCGGGCTCTCGGGCCGCGAATGGTCGTTGTGATAGAGCGCGGGCTGGGCGCCGGAAAGATGGCGCACCGCGACCGCGAGGCCGCCCTCGAACTGATAGTAATCGTCGGAATCGAGCAGATCGTGCTCGCGGTTGTCCTGGTTTTGGGCGATCGCCTGGATGCCGGCGAGGCGGGTCGCGAAGGTTTCGTGTTCCGCCGCGCCTTCGCCGTCGGCGCCATAGGCATAGCCGCCCCAGGCGAGATAGGCCGCCGCCAGATCGCGCTCCGTCTTCCAGGCGCCGTTGTCGATCAGCGCCTGCAGGCCGGCGCCATAGGCGCCGGGCTTCGAGCCGAAAATACGATAGCGCGCGCGCCGCGCCGCGGTTTCGGGTGCGATGCCGCCGGCGATCAGCGCTTGTGTCTCGGCGGCGACGCGGGCGGCCAAGGGGTTCATCGCCGCCGGTTCGTCGGTCCGGGCCGCGACCGCCGCGACGGCGGCGTCGAACAGCTCGATCTGGCGCGGGAAGGCGTCGCGGAAAAAGCCCGAGATGCGCAGCGTGACGTCGATCCGCGGCCGGTCGAGGAGCGAGAGCGGCAACACCTCGAAACCGGCGACGCGGCCGGACGTCGGCTCCCAGGTCGGCCGCGCGCCGATCAGCGCCAGGGCTTCCGCGATGTCCTCGCCGCCGGTGCGCATGTTGGCGGTGCCCCAGGCGCTCAAGCCCAGGGTCTGCGGCCATTCGCCATGCTCCTGGCGATGGCGCTCGAGCAGCAGGGCGGCGGATTTCCATGCCACCGTCCAGGCGGCCGGGGTCGGCACCGCGCGGGTATCGACGGAATAGAAGTTGCGTCCGGTCGGCAGCACCTCGGGCCGGCCCCGCGTCGGCGCGCCGGATGGTCCCGGCGGCACGAAGCGTCCGTCGAGGCCGCGCAGCAGATTGGCGATCTCGCTCGGCCCCGAAGCCGCCACCGCCGAGCGGATGCGGGTCGCGATTTCGCCGAGCACGGCAAGGCTTCGCGCCCATGTGGGATCGGGCGCTTCCGCGCCGGAAACCAAGCGGCTCGCCAGTGTCTCCAGCCGCTCGATGGTGTCGCCGAAGCTCCGCCACGGCGGGCCTTCCCGTAGGACCGCGGGCTTGGGGCCGGTCCAGGCCTGGCCCAAGTCGCAATCCAGCGGATCGAAATCGCCGAGCGCGAGATCGGCGGCCAAGGCGCGGATCAGCGAGGCGTCCTTGCCCTGGCCGGTGCCCCGCGGCAGCCGCGTCAAGGCGACCAGAAGCTGGTCGAGACGGGCGCCTTCCGGCGCGCGGCCGAAGACGTGCAGGCCGTCCCGGATCTGCAGCTCCTTCAACTCGCAGAGATAGGTGTCGAGCTTGGCGAGCGCGGCGGGCTCGTCCTCCTCGGCCCCGATGCCGCAATCGGCGGCAAGGCCGGTGCGCCGCGCCAGCGCCAGAATCTCGCGGCTCAGGATCGGCAAGCGGCGGGGGTCGTTGCCGGCGGCGGCGAAATATTCGTCGACCAGGCGCTCCAGCTCGGCCAGGGGGCCGTAGCTCTCGGCGCGGGTCAAAGGCGGCGTCAGGTGGTCGATGATGACCGCCTGCGCGCGCCGCTTCGCTTGCGTGCCTTCGCCCGGATCGTTGACGATGAAGGGATAGAGATGGGGCAGGGGGCCGAAGGCGGCCTCGGGAAAGCAATCGGCGGCCAGCGCCACCGCCTTGCCCGGCAGCCATTCCAGATTGCCGTGCTTGCCGATATGGACCATGGCGTCGGCGGCGAAGGCCTGGCGCAGCCAGCCGTAGAAGGCGAGATAGCCGTGCGGCGGCACCAGCGCCGGATCATGATGCGATTTCAAGGGATCGATGTCGTAGCCGCGCGCCGGCTGGATGCCGACGACGATATTGCCGAATTCGAGCGCCGCGAGGCGGAAGGCATCGCCCACGACCATGGGGTCCTGCGCCGGCGTGCCCCAGCGTGCGGTCACCGCGTCTCGCACCGCCGCCGGCAGCGAAGCGAAGAAAATGCGGTAGGCGGCGAGCGGATAGCGCGCGCCGCCCGCCCGCGCGGCGCGACCCTGCGCCTGGTTGGTCGGTCCTTGGCCGAGGCGCCGCATCAAGGCAGCGGACGTCGTCGGCGCATCGCCGGTGTCGTAGCCCGCCGCGGCGAGCGCCTGCAGGATCGTGATCGTCGCCTCCGGCGTGTCGAGGCCGACGCCGTTGCCGATGCGACCGTCGCGTGTCGGGTAGTTGGCGAGGATCAGCGCGATGCGCCGCTGGCCCGTCGGCCGGCGGCGGAGCGCGACCCAATTCGCCGCCAGGGCGGCGACGAAATCGACGCGGTCGGCGACCGCGGCATAGGTCAGGATCGGGCATTCGGTCAGGGCATCGAAGCGCGCCTCCGCCTTGAACGAGACCGCGCGCGAAAGTACCCGGCCGTCGACTTCCGGCAGCGCCACGTTCATCGCCAGATCGCGCGGGATCAGGCCGCGCGCGCTCTGTCGCCACGCCGCCTCGGCGCCGCCGGAAAAGATCACCTGCAACACCGGGCAGTCGAGCGCGTCGAAGGGGGTTTCCCGGCGCGGCCCCTGCGGCACGGAGAGCGCGAAGCCGACTGCGTTCAGCACGATCTTGGGCCGCGCCTCGGCGAAGACGGCGGCAAGCAACGCCGCCGCCTCGGCATCCTTCAAGCTCGCGACATAGAGCGGCAGCGCGTTCAGGCCCTTTTCGTCCAAGGCCGCGATTAGCCGGTCCACCGGCGCCGTGCCGGCGCCCTGGATCAGCGCGCGATAGAAGACGATGGCGGCAAGCGGGCGCGTGGGCTGCCAGTGGGCGCGGATGGTGGCGAGGTCGGGCTGGCCGAGGCCCGGCCAATAAAGCCCGGCGGGAAGCGCCGGTTTCGGCTCCGCCCAGGGGCCGCGGTCCGCGCCGATCAGGGCAGCGGCGTGGCGGAGGAAATGAACCCCGTTATCGATGCCGCCGAAGCGGCAATAGCGGTGGAGACGGGCGCAGGTTTTGCCATCGAGGGTCGAGACGCCGTCGAGCGCCGGGTCCGGCCGGTCATCGCCCGGCAGCACCGCGAGCCCGATGCCGCGCGCGCGGCACAGCGCCGTCAGGCGCTCGATGCCATAGGGCCAATAGGAAATCCCGCCCAAAATCCGCACCACGATCAACCGTGCCGTCGCCAGGGTGTTCTCGACATAAAGATCGACCGAGAGTGGATGCCCGAGCCGCATCAGGTTGGCGAGGCGGAGCGAGGGGAAATCCGCGCCGAGCTTGGCCCGGGCCTCGGCCGCCCAGGCAAGCTCGCTGTCGGCGGCGGAGAGGAACACGATGTCGCCCGCGCTTTGCCCGAGATCGACGACGGCCTCGCCTTCCGTCAAAAGCTCGGGCGATGTCGCGAGGAGATGCATGGCGCGGCCCGGACTAGGCCCGGCTCGCGCCGGGCGCGATCAGGGCCGCGATCGCCGCCGCATCCAGGCCGGCGCGGCCGATGACGACTAGGCGGCTGCGGCGCGGCTCTTGCGGTGCCCAGTCGCGATCGTAATAGTGCTGTACCCGCGCGCCGACCCCTTGCAGCACGAGCCGCATCGCCTTGCCGGCGACGGCGACGAAGCCCTTGACCCGCAGGATGTCGTGCGCGGCGGCGGCGTGGCGCACGCGCTCGGCCAGGGCGTCCGGCGTTGGCACCTCGGCGAAGCTCAGGGTGAAGCTCTCGAACTCGTCGTGATCGTGATCCGCTTCGCCGTCGTGGTGCGAGGGCCGGTCGGCGAGATCGTCCTCCGCCGCGAGGGCGAGGCCGAGCAGGATCTCGGGCGCGACGCGGCCATGGGCGATTTGCAGGATTTTCACCGCCGGCCGCGCCTTGGCGCGGATCAGGGCTTCGGCCGCGGCCCGTTCGGCGGCGGCGAGAAGATCGCTCTTGTTGAGCAGCACGAGATCGGCGGCGGCGAGCTGGTCCTCGAACAATTCCTCGATCGGATCGTCGTGGGCGGCGCGCGGTGTGTTCGCGCCGACCGCCTCGGGCGCGAAGCGGCCGGCGAGCAGGGCGGGCGCGTCGATCACCGCGATCACCCCGTCGACCGTGACGCGGGGCCGCACGTCGGGCCACAGGAATGCCTGGATCAAGGGTTTCGGCAGCGCGAGGCCCGAGGTTTCGATCAGGATGTGATCGGGCGGTTGCGGCGCCGCCAAAAGCTTTTGCATGGCGGGCAGGAAATCCTCGGCCACCGTGCAGCAGATGCAGCCGTTGGCGAGCTCGATGATGTCCTCGGTGCAGGCCGCGTCGCCGCAGCCCTCGACGATCGCCTTGTCGATGCCGATGTCGCCGAACTCGTTGATCAAAAGCGCGAAGCGCCGGCCCCGGCTCGCCGCGATCAGGTGGCGCAACAGCGTGGTCTTGCCGGCGCCGAGAAAGCCGGTGACGATGGTGGCGGGAATCTTCGCGCTCATCGGGTTTCCGTGGCCTCGGGTTTCGGGAACTTGACCGGCACCGGAATGCCGGCGGTCATGAAGACCACCGCCTCGGCGCGGGCGGCGAGCGCCTGGTTGAGCCGCCCGGCATGGTCGAGAAAGCGGCGCGCCAAGGCGTTGTCCGGCACGACGCCGAGCCCGACCTCGTTCGCCACCAGCACCACCGGGCCCTTGAGCCGATCGAGCGCGGCGAGGAGCCGCGCGCTTTCCGCCTCGATGTCGCGGTCGGCTTCCATCAGGTTGGTGAGCCAAAGGGTGAGGCATTCGACCAGCACGGCGCGGCCCACGCCGGCCACCGCCTCGAGCCGGGGGGCGAGATCGAGCGGTTCCTCCACCGTCAGCCAGCGCGGGCCGCGCCGTGCCTGATGATGGCGGATGCGGGCCGCCATCTCGGCGTCGCGGGCCTCGGCCGTCGCGATATAGATGCAGGGGCCGGGCTGGCTTTCGACCATCGCCTCGGCATGGCGGCTCTTGCCCGAGCGCGCGCCGCCGAGCACCAGCGTCACCGGCGCCAGCATGACGGCCCCGCCGCGCGGCGGACTTTCGATCTAACGACGGAATCAGCCACCGTCCACCCCCTCCCCGGAGCGTTACCGTTACGAGCGCCACCGCGGCAGGGGACCGGCGGGCATGGCCCGTCCGGTTCGCTCCACGGGCGCCCCGTCCGTGGTTCGCGTCGGCCTCGGCAACGGCAGGTCTCCTGGCTCGCGGGTCGGACGCCCGCCATCCGGCCTTCCCGGCGCCGCGAGGGCGGCCAGTGGCGCGATCGGATGCGGGCTTCCCGCCTACAGTTGCGGGGGCAGCCAAGGATTGGGCGGAAACCGCCTTGCCTTGTTCCCTCTCTCGTCCCCCGAATGGGGAACCGTTGCGGCGCCAGACTATGCCAGGAGGGCCCGGCGGTGCAACCGGCTTGCCGACCGCAGTCGCGGGCCGGTTGGCCGGGAGCGGACATTTGGTTCAGACGCGAATTTCGCGCGCAGCGATGGCAGAGGCGCCGTTTGGTGATTCAGCAATTCAGCGACCCGCATGTCCGCGATCTTCAAAAAAAACGTATGGCCCGCCCCGTTGCAAGTAGGATTTTACGGT
>JAJYTL010000203.1 GCA_021793055.1 Pseudomonadota bacterium | reverse complement strand
GCTCAGCGCGGCAGGCGCGCTGTTCCGCTGCCCGAGCCCGCCGCAGCGGATCGAGGTCTACGACAACAGCCATATCCAGGGTCAGGCGCCGGTCGGCGCGATGATCGTCGCCGGCCCCGAGGGCTTCCGCAAGAACGCCTACCGCAAGTTCAACCTGCGCGACGCCGCCTCGCAGACCGGCGACGATTACGCGATGTTGCGCGAGATGCTGACGCGCCGCTTCGCGCGGCTGGCGAAGGCGCGGGCCACGGCCGCCGACGCGGCGGTCGCGGAAAACCCCGACGGTGAAGCCCCGGGCGGCGCCGCCGAGGCCGCCGGGGAATGGCCCGATCTGCTGCTGATCGACGGCGGCAAGGGCCAGCTTTCAGTGGCGCGCGCGGTGCTCGACGAATTCGGCCTCGGCGAGATTCCGGTGGTCGGCATCGCCAAGGGCGAGGAGCGCAACGCCGGGCGCGAGCACTTCTTCCTGCCCGACGCCGAGCCCCTTTCGCTGCCGATCAACGACCCCGTGCTCTACTACCTGCAGCGCCTGCGCGACGAGGCGCACCGCTTCGCTATCGGCGCCCACCGGAAGCGCCGCAGCCTGACGCTCAAGACCTCGCGCCTCGACGAGGTGGCGGGCATCGGCCCGCGGCGCAAGAAGGCCCTGCTGCTGCATTTCGGCTCCGCCCGCGCGGTGACCGAGGCCTCGCTCGCCGATCTCGAGAAGGTAGCCGGCGTCAGCAAGTCGGTGGCGCGGGTGATCTACCATCACTTTCACGGCTGACGTGCTATAGTGGCCGGCAATCCGGAAAGCGCGAAAGATCCTGAACGACCCATGCCGTTGAACCTTCCCATCGTGCTCACGATTTCGCGCATCGTCGTGATTCCGGCACTGATCGGCGCCTTTTATCTGCCGATAGAGGCGGCCAACTGGACCACCTTCGTGCTGTTCGGCCTCGCCGGCATCACCGATTTCTTCGACGGCTGGCTGGCGCGCCGCTGGGGCGAGGTGTCCAGGCTCGGGCGCTTTCTCGATCCCGTCGCCGACAAGCTTTTGGTCGCCGCGGCGATCCTGATGATGGTCGCCAGCCGGCGCATCGCCGGCGTCAGCGTGCTCGCCGCCGTGGTCATCCTGTGCCGCGAGATCCTGGTCACCGGCTTGCGCGAGTTCCTCGCCGAAATCCGCGTCGCGGTGCCGGTGAGCCGGCTCGCCAAATGGAAGACGACGGTGCAGTTCATCGCCATCGGCTTTCTGCTGATCGGCAATTCGGGCCCGGCGGCGGCGCATCTGCCGGCGCTCGGCCTGCTCGGGCTGTGGGCCGCCGCGATCCTCACCCTCTATACCGGCTACGACTACCTCCGCGCCGGCCTCAAGCACCTGACCGAGGCCGAGCCGGCGGCGCCGGCGGGCGGCGCCCGCAAACCGGCCGATTTCGCCTCGGGCGACAAGTTCGTCTCGTGATCCCGCGCCGCCGCCGGCCGCCCGCAGCGCGAGGATGAAGGCGCCAGAATGAAAGCGTCGCGATGAAGGTGTTGGGCCTCGCCGGCTGGAGCGGTGCCGGCAAGACCAGCTTGATCGAGCGGCTGCTGCCAGCGCTGATCGCGCGCGGCTTGCGCGTCTCGACGATCAAGCACGCGCATCACGTCTTCGACGTCGACCGGCCGGGCAAGGACAGCTTCCGACACCGCGCCGCTGGCGCGGCGGAAGTCCTGGTCGCCTCGGCGGCCCGCTTCGCCTTGCTGCACGAACATCGGGACGCGCCCGAGCCGACGCTCGATCAGCTGCTGGCCCGGCTGGCGCCGGTCGACTTGGTGCTGGTCGAGGGCTTCCGCAACCAGCCGCACGACAAGATCGAGGTCTATCGCGCGAGCCTCGGCAAGCCGCGCCTGGCACCCGCCGACCCTCATGTCATCGCCATCGCCGCCGATCCGCCGCTCGGCGAGCCCGACGCGCTCGGGCGGCCCTGCTTCGCCCTTGCCGACACCGCGGCGCTGACCGATTTCATCGTCGCGCGGGTCAAGGCGGCGGGATGACGGCGGCGCCGCGAGCGGCTATGGTCGAACACCGCGCCTTCGCAGAGTCTTGGCCATGAAACTGGTTTATTTCGCCTGGGTTCGGACGCAGATCGGCATCGCCGAGGAAGAGGTGACGCCGCCGCCCGAGGTCGGCGACGTCGCCGCCCTGCTCGCCTGGCTCAAGAGCCGCGGACCCGGCTATGCCGCGGCGCTCAAGGACCTCGCGGCGGTTCGCGTCGCGGTCAACCAGGAATACGCCAAGCCGGAGCACAAAATCGCCGCCGGCGACGAGGTCGCGGTGTTTCCGCCGGTCACCGGCGGCCTGACCGAAAGCGCGACGGGAGGCGGCGTACCGTGGCGGTGATCCGCGTCCAGCGCGAGGATTTCGATCCCGGCCGGGCCTTGAGCGAGATCGCCGCCGGGCGACCCGGCATCGGCGGCATCGCGAGCTTCATCGGCCTGGTGCGCGGCGAGGCCGCGGGGCGGCCCATCGACACCATGACGCTCGAACATTATCCCGGCATGACCGAACGCGCGCTCACCGCCATCGCCGCCGAGGCCGAGGCGCGCTGGCCGCTCGAGGCCGCGCTCGTCATCCACCGCTACGGCAAGCTCGCGGTCGGCGATCGCATCGTTTTCGTCGCCACCGCCTCGGCGCACCGCGCGGCGGCCTTCGCCGCCTGCGAATTTCTTGTCGACTGGCTGAAGACCAAGGCGCCGTTCTGGAAGCTCGAGGAAGGCGCCGGCAGCGCCGGCTGGGTCGCCGCGGACGCCCGCGATGACGCCGCGGCCGAGCGTTGGATCAAGGACGACTGAAGCCATTGCCGCGGCGAGAAGGGCGGCGACCGAGGGCCGGCCCGTCGCGCGCCTGACGCCCGCCGGCGCGGCGGCCGCGGCGCGGGATTTCCGACAAGCGAACGGCCCGGATCGCTTCGACCCGGGCCGTCTTTCTCGCGCCGCTTCGCGACGATCGCCGATCAGGCGGCTTTTTTCGCCTGCGTCAGGGCGGTGAAATCGTCGATCAAGGTGCGGCAGATGTTGCCCGGCGTGAAGCGGTAGGGGCCGATCTCGCCGACCGGCGTCACCTCGGCCGCGGTGCCGGTGAGGAAGCATTCGCTGAAATCTTTCATCTCCTCCGGCATGATCGCCCGCTCGATAACCTCGATGCCGCGCTTCTTCGCGAGGCCGATCACCGAGCGCCGGGTGATGCCGTCGAGGAAGCAATCGGGAAGCGGCGTGTGCAGCCTGCCGTCCTTGGCGAAGAAGATGTTGGCACCGGTCGCCTCGGCGATCTGGCCGCGCCAGTCGAACATCAGCGCGTCGTCGAAACCGGCCGACTCGGCCTTGTGCTTCGAGAGCGTGCAGATCATGTAGAGGCCGGCGGCCTTGGCCTTGGTTGGCGCCGTGTCGGGCGCCGGCCGGCGCCAGTCCGAGATCATCATGCGGAGCCCCTTCATGCGGGCCTCCGGCGAGAAATAGGACGGCCACACCCAGGTCGCGATGGCGACGTGGATTTTATTCTGTTGCGCCGAAACGCCCATCATCTCGCTGCCGCGCCAGGCGACCGGCCGGACATAGCCGTCGGCGATGCGGTTGGCCGCGATCACCTGCCGCGTCGCCTCGTCGATCTCGGCGACGCTGAAGGGCAATTTGAAGCCCAAAGTCTCGGCCGAGAAGGCGAGCCGCTCGCTGTGTTCCGTCAGCTTGAACACCGTGCCGCCATAGACCCGCTCGCCCTCGAATACGCAACTCGCGTAATGCAGCCCGTGGGTGAGCACATGGAGATTGGCGTTGCGCCAGGGCACCATGGCGCCGTCCATCCAGATGGTTCCGTCGCGGTCGTCGAAAGGCAGCCCAGCCGCCATGATCCTAATCCTGGAGTTGTTTTATAATGAAAAATGGTTTTCATGGGTAACATTGTGAGCCAAGCGAGTCAATATGACGGGGTTCCTGTCGCGGTCTGTCTGCCATGACCTTTTGGCACGGCTTCGCCGGCGGCGCGTTTCGTCGCCGGCCGGCGCGAGATCGTTGCGCCGCGCGCACGCCGGGCGCGATATGATCGGCGCGGCGGCGAGCGCCCAGTAAGCGGCCGGCGGAATGGCGGCGATGGCGGCAGGCGAGAACGCGAACGAAGGTCATATCCTGGTGGTCGACGACGACGATCGGCTCGGCGCCCTGCTGTCGCGCTATCTCGGCGATCACGGCTATCGCGTCACGGTGGCAAAGGACGCAAGCGCCGCGCGCGCGCAGCTCCGCGGCCTCGACTTCGATCTCCTGATCGTCGACGTCATGATGCCGGGCGAAAGCGGGCTCGACTTCGCGCGCAGCCTGCGCGAGACCAGCGAGGTACCGATCCTGATCCTGACCGCCATGGGCGAGCCGCAGGACCGCATCGCCGGGCTTTCGAGCGGCGCGGACGACTACCTGCCGAAGCCCTTCGAGCCCGAGGAACTGCTGCTCCGCATCGCTTCGATCCTGCGCCGGGCGCAACGCGCCGGCCTGCGGCCGAAGGTGATCCAGCTCGGCGAGCTCAGCTTCGATCCGGGCTCGGGCGAGCTATCGCGCGAGGGCCGGCCGATCGCGCTCACCACCGGCGAGGTCGAGCTTCTCAGCATCCTCGCGCGTACCCCGGGCGTCCCCATCAGCCGCGCCGAACTGTCGCGCCGGGGCGGCGGCGAGGGCCGCGCCGTCGACGTGCAGATCACCCGCCTGCGGCGCAAGATCGAGCCCGATCCGAAGGCGCCGCGCTATCTGCAGACGGTGTGGGGCGAAGGCTACGTCTTGCGGATCGACCGCCCATGACGGCGAGCCCGCGTCCGTTCCTGAAGCGGCTCGCGCCGGAGAATCTGTTCGGCCGCGCCCTGCTCCTGATCGTCATGCCGGTGGTGCTGTTGCAGATCGTCACCACCTATGTCTTCTACGAGCGCCATTGGGAGGAGATCACCCGCCGCCTGGCGGTTCCGGTGGTGGGCGAGATCGCCTCGGTGATCGACGAGATGAACGACAACCCGACGGCGGCGGCGCGGCGCGCCATCTTCGCCCGCGCCGCGCTCAACCTCGACCTCGACTTCCGTTTCTTCCCCGGCATGGATTTGCCTCCGGGACCGCTGGTGCGGCGGCCCTTCTACGCCACCCTCGAACGCACCTTAAGCGAGACGCTGCAAACCCAGCTCGGCCTGCCCTATCGCATCAACGCCGTGAGCGACCCCGATTACGTCGATATCCGGCTGCAGCTCCCGGCGGGCGTGTTGCAGGTCGAGGTGCCGGAGAAGCGGCTGTTCTCGACCACGACCTATATCTTCATCTTTTGGACCATCGGCACCTCGGTCGTCCTGCTCGCCATCGCCATCGCCTTTCTCCGCAACCAGGTCCGCCCCATCCGCCTGCTCGCCGAGGCGGCGGACAATTTCGGCAAGGGCCGTGAGGTGAGCAATTTCCGTCCCGCTGGCGCGCGCGAGATCCGCCGCGCCGCTGCCGCCTTCCTGATGATGAAGGAACGCATCCAGCGCCAGATCGCGCAGCGCACCGAGATGCTGGCCGGCGTCAGCCACGATCTGCGCACGCCCCTGACCCGCATCAAGCTCGAACTGGCGCTGCTCGGCGACAGCCCGGAGGCGCGCGAGATGAACCGCGACGTCGCTGAGATGGAACGCATGATCGAAGGCTTCCTCGCCTTCGCCCGCGGCCAGGACGCGGAGACGGCGGTGGCGACCGACGTCAGCGAGATTCTGCGCCAAGTGATCCGCGACACCGAGCGCCAGCACCACGGCCGGGCCACGCTCGAGACGGTTTCGCCGCTCCTCGGCACGGTGCGGCCGAACGCCCTGAAACGCTGCGTCACCAACCTAGTGGACAACGCGCTGCGTTACGGCCAGCACGTCGCGATCGCCGCGCGCGGCGACGATGAGGCGATCGAGATCACCGTCGACGACGACGGTCCGGGCGTGCCGGCGGCGCGCCGCGACGATGTCTTCCGTCCCTTCTTCCGCCTCGATCCGGCACGCAATCCGCTGACCGGCGGCGTCGGGCTCGGGCTCGCCATCGACTACTCACTCTTGATGGTGCACCGCTTCCGCGCCGAGCTCGCGCGCAGCAGCGACGCCGACGCGATCGTCACGACCATGGCTAGCGCCGGTCGAACCGTCGTGATCTCGGGTGGCGTGGTCGCGATCGGA
>JAJYTL010000202.1 GCA_021793055.1 Pseudomonadota bacterium | reverse complement strand
GCTCGAAGGTGCGGAAGGTCGCCGAGTTGATCGTCTCGGTCACGAGCAGAAGCTCGGGCACCCCGATGATGCTGACCAGGGTGCTGTTCTTCAGCATGATGTTGAACTGGTTGCCGAGCGGCGGAATGATCAGCCGCAGGGCCTGCGGCAGGATGATGCGCCGCATGACCAGCGCGTCGGTCATGCCGAGCGAGCGCGCCGCCTCGGCCTGCCCGTGATCGACCGAGGCGATGCCGGCACGGATGATTTCCGCCATATAGGCGCCCTCGTTCAGGCTGAGGGCGAGGATGCCGGCCTGAACGTTGCCCGCGATCGAGAGCAGGCCCATGTGGAAATCGTGGAAGCGGAAGATGTTGGCGGCGGCAAGCCCGGTGTAGATGAAGACGATCTGCACCAGAAGCGGCGTACCGCGCATGACCCAGATGTAGAAGCGGGCCGCCACCTGCAACGGCTGCATCGGGGAGATTCTCGCCAGCGCCGCCACCAGCCCCAGCGCCGTGCCGGCGATCTGCGACACCACGCTGAGGGTTATGGTTAGGACGAGCCCGGTCAGATAGAGCGCGCTCGGCTGCGTAAGGTAGTGCCAGAAGAACGGCCAACTGAACGTCATCGGACCCTACCTGGACATCACTGGTTTTTCGGAAGCTCGTCTTGCGTGATCCCCCATTTCACGAAAATCTTGTTATACGAACCGTCTTTGCGCATTTCCGCCAAGGCGTGCACCATCGCCGCCTGAAGCTTCGGCTCGTTCTTGCGGACGCCGATGCCGGTCAGGATCTTGTAATAGGGCTTGCCGCCAGTGGCGAAGAGCTGCGGGTCCTTGTGGATATAATAGGCCGCCGCTTCGAAGGCGACGCCGTAAGCCGCCACCTGGCCGAACTGCAATTGCTGCAGGGCCTGGGTGTTTTCGGGGAACATGATCATGTTGATCGGCGTCTTGCCGGCGGCGATCAGCTTCTTGTTCTCGTCCTCCAGGAGATTGGTGGCCGTGGTGCCGGTGACCGCCGCAACCTTCTTGCCCGAGAGGTCGGCGAGCGAGTTGATTCCGGGCGTGCCCTTCTTCAACAGGATCACCTCGTGCGAATACATGTAGGGCACGAAGTTGATCACCTTCTCGCGCGGCGGCTTGACGAAGAGCTGCGAGATGATGGCGTCGCAGTGGCTGGCGAGCAGCGCCGGGATCAGCCCGGCGAAGGGCATGTTGATGAACTCGGCCTTGACCCCGAGGCGCTTGGTGATGCCATCGGCAAGCTCGATGTCGGAACCGATCGGCTTGCCGACGGGGCTCATGAACTCGACCGGCGGCAGGCTGATCATGCTGCAGAAGGTGATCTTGCCGGCCTTGGCGACGGCGGGCGGCAACATCGGCGAGGGCGCCGCCGCGGCCGAGGCCACAAGGCCCGGCAGCGACAACGCGGCAAGGACAAGCGCGAAGGCACGACCGGCGCGCCGGCGGGTCGTGTCGAAGGAGGGGGCATTGGTGTTCGGCATCGGATCACTTCCACGAAAGGGGTTGCAACGGTACGCACGGCTCTCACCCGCGCCGGCGCGCCGGCGGCGAAGCGCCGACGCTTTCGCATCCGGCGTTCTCACGCGCAGCAAAACGCGTGCCAGAGGTGTAATTTGGTTTTATGGCGCTGATTTGTTGTCGTCCGACGGGGTGTCTCGGCCGAAATAGAGACAGCTGCCTGTTTTCTGACTACCGATTCGCCACAAATCCGAGCGTCCGTCTCCCGCCCTGTCGTTCCCAGCCCGCGGCACCGCCCGCGGCGCCGAAGAGGACCCCCGGCCGAGGGCAAGGCCGGAGCCGACCTCGGCTCACGCCGCTACGGGCGAGACGCGAAAATCTTGCCGCCATCGCCCGCTTGTGCTATTCAGAATATATCTTGGTACGATATATTTAGGTGAAAACGAGGCGAGGTAGATAAGGTGATCAGCGACGAAGCCTACCGGCAGCTGCTGCAGCTTCGCCTTCGGCTGCGCCAGTTCGTACGCTGGAGCGAGGACCGGGCACACGCCGCCGGCCTGCATCCGATGCAGCACCAGCTTCTCCTCGCCATCCGCGGCCACGACGATCCGCGCGGCCCGACGATCGGCGATGTCGCCTATTATCTGGTACAGCGCCATCACAGCGCGGTGGAGCTGGTGAACCGGGCGGAACGTGCCGGCCTCTTGGAACGCCGGCGCGACGATGACGATCGCCGCTCGGTGCGCCTCCACCTGACCGAAGCGGGCCGCCATGCGCTCGACGCGCTCTCGGCGCTCCATCTTGAGGAGTTGCGCCGGCTCGCGCCGGCCCTGGTCGAAGTGTGGCAGGGCCTGTGATGCGCCGTTGGAGGACGCGGACGGTGCCCGCGCCCGAGGCGCTCGGCGACTTCACCGCCTCGCGCCGGGTTCCGTTGCTCATCGCCATGGCGGCCATGGCCGGCACCGTCAGCGCGCTGGTCGCGATCCTCCTGATGCGGATGATCGGCCTCATTACCAACCTTGCCTACTACGGCCGGTTCTCGCTCGCCTTCGTCTCGCCCGCGGCAAACCGTCTTGGCCTCGCCGCCGTCGTCGTGCCGGTGATCGGCAGCTTCGTCGTTGGCCTCATGGCGCGCTTCGGCTCGGACAAGATCCGAGGCCATGGCATCCCGGAGGCAATCGAAGCCATACTGATCTCCGACAGTCGGCTCGAACCCAAAGTCGCCGTCCTGAAGCCGATTGCCTCGGCGATCGCGATCGGCACCGGCGGTCCCTTCGGCGCCGAAGGTCCGATCATCATGACCGGCGGCGCATTCGGCTCGATCTTCGCCCAGATCTTCCATCTCTCGGCCGCCGAACGGAAGACGCTCCTTGTCGCTGGCGCCGCGGCCGGCATGGCAGCCACCTTCAACACGCCGATCGCGGCGGTCCTGATCGCGGTCGAACTGTTGCTCTTCGAGTGGAAACCACGGAGCTTCCTCCCGGTCGCGACCGCCGCCGCCGTGGCGACCGCGATCCGCCCGCTCCTGATCGGCGGCGGCCCGATCTTTCCTGTCACCGAGGCGACACTGCTGCCGGACTGGGGACTTCTTCTCTGCGCCGGCCTCGGCGTCACCAGCGGGCTCGCCGCAGCGGCCTTGACGACCTTTGTCTACGGCGCCGAAGATCTCTTCTGCAAACTGCCCATCCATTGGATGTGGTGGCCGATGCTGGGTGGACTTGTGGTCGGGCTCGGCGGGCTCATCGCGCCGCACGCGCTCGGCGTCGGCTATGACGTCATCGCGCTCCTGCTCAAAGGCCAGTTTCCCTTTCGGGAGACACTCATCCTTCTTGTCGTCAAGGCCACGATCTGGACCATCGCGCTCTCGTCCGGCACCTCGGGCGGCGTGCTCGCACCGCTCCTGATCATGGGCGGCGCTCTCGGCGCCATCGCCGGCCATGTCTTGCCGGTTGGTACGGTCGGCTTCTGGGCCCTGATCGGCATGGCGGCAACGATGACTGGCGCCTTGCGAACGCCCTTGACGGGCGTGATCTTCGCCCTCGAGGCGACCCACGACGTGACGGCGCTTCTTCCGCTCCTGGTTGCCTGTTCGGCCGCCTATGCGCTGACGGTACTCCTGCTCAAGCGCTCGATCCTGACCGAGAAGGTGGCGCGCCGCGGCCATCATCTGATCTGCGAGTACGGCACCGACCCCTTCGAGACGCTGCGCGCCGAACGGATCATGGTGCGGACCGTCGAGAGCCTCGCGGGCGATATGCGCGTGGCGGAAGCCCTTGCCTTCTTCGCCGCCGAACAAGGCCGCAGCCAACTGAAACGCTACAAAAGCTATCCCGTGACCGACGCGAGCGAACGCGTGATCGGCATGGTTTCCGCGTCCGACGCGCGCCGCGCCGCAGCCGCGCCCGAACCCGCTGGCGACTGTCTCGCCGATCTGGTAGCGGGGCAGAGGCTCGTCTTCGCCCATCCGGACGAACCGATCCGCAAACTCGTCGAGCGCATGGTCGAGGCCGACGTCGCGGCCGTCCCGATCCTCGATCGCGGCACCGGCGGCGCGGTCGGCATCGTGAGCCGCCGCGAGCTTCTCGGCGCCCACGCCGTCGTCCGCGCGGCGGAGCATAACCGCTCGGTCTCGCTCCGGTTGTGGTGGAAGCGGCCCGGCACCATCGCGCCCGAAGCGTCCGGTCCCTAGAGCAAGGTCGGATCAGGCGCCGAGGACTTTCCAGACGCCGGTGGCCGAGAGTACCGGGCGGTCGCCGGCCTTGAGATCGCCGCGGACGAAAATCAGGCTTTTCCCCTGATGCACGATGGCGGCCTCGCCTTCGATCCATTCGCCGATTCGCGCCGGACTGAGAAAATCGTTGCTCAAGCTGGCGGTGGCGCAGGGCCGCCCGCCCGCGACGTACCAGGTGAGCTGGCCCATCATCTGATCGGCGAGCGTCATCAGCATGCCGCCATGGACGACGCCGCGGATGTTGGCGTGCCGCGCCTCGGCCTCGAAGCCGACGCGCAAGCCCCGCTCGCCCCGGCGTACCCAAAGAGGTCCGATTTCCCCGACGAAGCCCGACCATTCCTCGGGCACCTTCCAACCTTCCGCCGCCGGATCGAAACTCATGCCGTCCTCATTCTCGCGCATTGCCTGCCCGCTTCTCTAACGCGGAACCGAACGCCGTGCAAATCGTGGCGCACTCGCTTGCAATCGCGCAACGGCTCTCCTAGTCTTTGCCGTCTCACAAACGACGAGCGGTTCGACCTCGCCATCCGAGCAACCGCCCCAGGGAAACGCCATGGATCTGAATTTCCGCCGTGAAGACCGCAATTTCCAGAACGAGGTTCGCCGCTTCGTGAAGGAAAGCCTGCCGGCCGATATTCGCGACCGGATCCACCGCGGCACCCCCTATCGGAAGGCGGACGCGGTGGCGTGGCAGCGCATTCTGAACGCCAAGGGATGGGGCGCGCCGCATTGGCCGAAGAAATTCGGCGGCACCGGCTGGACCGCGACCCAGCGCTATCTGTTCGACGAGGAGACCGCCGGCGAATGCCCGCCGCAGTCGCCCTTCGGCCTCTCGATGGTCGCGCCCGTCATCTATACCTTCGGCAACGACGCCCAGAGGGCGCGCTATCTGCCGCGCATCCTTAACGCCGACGACTGGTGGTGCCAGGGCTATTCTGAGCCGGGGTCGGGCTCCGACCTCGCCTCGCTCAAAACCCGCGCAGTGGTCGACGGCGATTCCTACGTCGTCAACGGCCATAAGATCTGGACCACCCAGGCACACGAAGCCGACATGATCTTCTGCCTGGTGCGCACCAACACCGAGGTCAAGGCGCAGCTCGGCATCTCGTTCCTGCTCATCGACATGAAGACGCCGGGCATCACCGTGCGGCCGATCATCACCTTGGACGAAGGCCACACCATAAACGAGGTCTTCCTCGATAACGTCCGCGTGCCGCGCGAGAACCTGGTCGGCGAGGAAGGCGAGGGCTGGACCTATGCCAAGTTCCTGCTCGGCTTCGAGCGCACCGGCATCGCCCAGGTCGCCCATTCCAAACACCGGCTGGCCAAGCTCAAGCAGATCGCCAAGGCCGAGCTTTGCCACGGCCGGCCGCTGATCCAGGACAACGACTTCCGGGCCAAGATCGCCGAAGTGGAGATCGAGCTCACGGCCCTGGAATATACCAATCTCCGCATTCTCGCCGACAGCGAGCGCGGCAAGACGCCGGGCCCCGAGGCCTCGATGCTGAAAATCCGCGGCTCCGAGATCGGCCAGAAGCTGACCGAGCTCGCGGTCGAGGCGCTCGGCAATTACGCCACGCCCTACGATCCGGTGCGGGAGGGCCAGAACGAGCCGCCCATCGGGCCGGCTTATGGCGAGGGCCTGATGCGCTCCTTCCTCTACGGCCGCGCCTACACGATCTACGGCGGCTCCAACGAAATTCAGCGGAACATCATCGCCAAGATGGTTCTGGGCTTATAGGAACGGAGACAGGGCGATGGATTTTGCGTTAAGCGACGAGCAGCGTCAGCTCAAGGACAGCGTCGAGCGTTTCATCCGCGAACGGTATCCGTTCGAGCAGTGGCGGAAGATCGTCGCCGCCGATGCCGGTGCGCCCGCCGAATATTGGCAGCAGATGGCCGATCTCGGCTGGCTCGGGGTTTCCTTCCCCGAGGCCTATGGCGGCCTTGGCGGCGGCGCCGTCGAGACCATGGTGAT
>JAJYTL010000201.1 GCA_021793055.1 Pseudomonadota bacterium | reverse complement strand
CCGATCTAGCAGCACCAGATCGGCTTTGAGATCGAAGGCGCTGTCCGGATCTTCCGTCATTTTCGGCCGGCCGTTTTCGCCGGTTTCCCAGCGCACGCGGGCGCAACGAAGATGCGAGACGTGGCCTTCGTTGTTGCCGCGGAACTCCTTGGTCGTGATGCTCCAATCGCGCTCGCAGCCTTCCAGGTGCGCGTGCGAGGTCCGCAGCATCAGAGGCCAATCAGGCCAGGTCAGGGCTATGTCGGGGTGCTCGGGCGGCCGCGGCAGGATCTCGAGCTGGGTGACCGACGCCGCGCCCTGGCGGTTGGCAGTGCCGATACAATCGGAGCCGGTGTCGCCACCGCCGATCACCACGACATGCCGACCGGCGGCGCTGATCTCCTCGGCGCTCGGAACCGTGTCGCCGGCGTCGCGACGGTTTTGTTGCGTCAGGTAATCCATCGCGAAATGGATGCCTTTGAGCTTGCGGCCCGGTATCGGCAGATCGCGCGGCGCCTCGGCGCCGCCGGTGAGCACGACGGCGTCGTAATCGCGCATCAGCTGCGCCGCCGGCATATCGCGGCCGACGTGGCACGAGGTGCGGAACTCGACGCCTTCGGCCGCCATCTGTTTCATGCGGCGGTCGATCAGCGCCTTCTCCAGCTTGAAGTCCGGAATGCCGTAGCGGAGCAGGCCGCCGATGCGGTCCGCTTTCTCGAACAGGGTCACCGTATGGCCGGCGCGGGCGAGCTGTTGCGCTGCCGCCAGGCCAGCGGGGCCCGAGCCCACCACCGCGACCTGCTTGCCGGTCTTCGTCGCCGCCGGCTCGGGCGCGAGCCAGCCTTCGGCCCATGCCTTGTCGACGATCTGGCATTCGACGGTCTTGATCGTCACCGGCGCGTCGTTGATCGACAAAGTGCAGGCGGCCTCGCACGGGGCGGGGCAGACCCGACCGGTGAATTCCGGAAAGTTGTTGGTGGAATGGAGGGTCGCCGAGGCCGCGCGCCAGTCGCCGCGATAGACCAGGTCGTTCCAGTCCGGGATCATGTTGTTGACCGGGCAGCCCTGGTGACAGAACGGGATGCCGCAATCCATGCAGCGCGCGGCCTGCATACGGAGATCCGGCTCCGGCAGCGGCAGCACGAATTCGTGGAAATTCTTGATCCGCTCGGCGACTTTACGATAGGGACGATCTTGACGCCGGAACTCCAAAAAGCCGGTAACTTTACCCATTCGCCGATTCCATCACGATAGCTGGCGCGCGCTTCGTCTCCTCCGTCTGAGCATCGAACTGCCCCGAGGTCAGGGCGCGGCGGAAATCGCGCGGCATGATTTTGACGAACTTGGGCAGATACGCCGGCCAATCGGCGAGGATTTGCCGCGCCCGTTCGCTGTTGGTGTAATGCAGATGGCGCTCCACCAGCTGCTTGAGGCGCGCCGCGTCGTGGCGCAGCGGATCGGCGAGAAGACCGCCGAGGCCGTTGCCGTTGCCGTTGGTGCTGGCGCTCTCGGTGTCGGGCCGGACGCGTTCGAGATCGACCATGCCGAGGTTGCAGCGGCGTTCGAAGTCGCCGGTCTCGTCCAGCACATAGGCGATGCCGCCGCTCATGCCGGCGGCAAAGTTGCGCCCGGTCTGGCCAAGGACGACAATCGCGCCGCCGGTCATGTATTCGCAGCCGTGATCGCCGACGCCTTCGACCACCGCGACGGCGCCGGAATTACGCACCGCGAAGCGCTCGCCGGCGACGCCCGAAATGTAGCATTCGCCCGCGATCGCGCCGTAAAGCACGGTATTGCCGACGACGATATTGGCGATCGCCGTGCGCGGGCTCTCATGCGGCGGGTAGACGACGATGCGCCCGCCCGAAAGCCCCTTGCCGACATAGTCGTTGGCGTCGCCGATGAGCTCGAACGCGATGCCGTGGGCGAGGAAAGCACCGAAACTCTGGCCCCCGGTGCCACGCGCGGTGATCGAGATCGTGTCTTCGGGTAGACCCTGATGGCCGTAGCGCTGCGCCACCTCGCCGGACAGCATGGCGCCGACCGTGCGGTTGACGTTTCTGACCTTGATCTCGATCTTGACCGGCTTGCCCTTTTCGATCGCCGGCTTGGCGGCGGCGATCAGCTTGTGGTCGAGCGCCGTTTCGAGGCCATGGTCCTGAGACTCGCAGTTGTAGCGCGGCACCTCGGGCCCCGCCTTCGGCTGATGCAGAAGGCGCGAGAAATCAAGGCCGCGGGCCTTCCAGTGATCGATCGCCTGGCGCATGTCGATGCGGTCCGTGCGGCCGATCATCTCGTTCACCGTGCGGAAGCCCATCTCGGCCATGATCCGGCGCAGCTCTTCCGCAATGAAAAAGAAGTAGTTGATCACATGCTCCGGCTGGCCGGTGAAGCGCTGCCGCAGCTCCGGATCCTGGGTCGCAATGCCGACCGGGCAGGTGTTGAGGTGGCATTTCCGCATCATGATGCAGCCGGCGACGATCAGCGGCGCGGTCGCGAATCCGAACTCGTCAGCGCCGAGAAGGGCGCCGATCGCGACGTCGCGGCCGGTGCGCAAGCCGCCGTCCACCTGTACCGCGATGCGGCCGCGGAGCCGGTTCAGGACCAGCGTCTGATGGGTCTCGGCGAGGCCGATCTCCCACGGCGAGCCGGCGTGGGTGAGCGAGGTGAGCGGGCTCGCGCCGGTGCCGCCCTCAAAGCCCGAGATCGTCACATGATCGGCGCGTGCCTTGGCGACGCCCGCCGCCACCGTGCCGACGCCAACCTCCGACACCAGCTTGACGCTGATCCGCGCGCGGCTGTTGACGTTCTTCAGGTCGTGAATCAGCTGCGCGAGGTCTTCGATCGAGTAGATGTCGTGATGCGGCGGCGGCGAGATTAGGCCGACGCCAGGTGTCGAGTGCCGCACCTTGGCGATCAAGCCACTGACCTTGTGGCCGGGCAGCTGGCCGCCTTCGCCGGGCTTCGCGCCCTGCGCCATCTTGATCTGTAGTTCGTCGGCGTTGACCAGATACTCGGCGGTGACGCCGAAGCGGCCCGAGGCGACCTGCTTGATCGCCGAGCGCATGGAATCGCCGTTCGGCAGCGGTTTGAAGCGATCCGGCTCCTCGCCGCCCTCGCCGGTATTGGAATGCCCGCCGATGCGGTTCATCGCGATGGCGAGGGTGGTGTGTGCCTCGCGGCTGATCGAGCCGAACGACATTGCGCCGGTGGAGAAACGCTTGACGATCTCCTTCGCCGGCTCGACCTCCTCGATCGGAACCGACTGGGCGCCTGGCTTCAGCGCGAAAAGGCCGCGCAGCGTCATCAACCGCTCGGACTGCTCGTTTACCAGCCGCGAGAACTCGTCATAGGTTTCCTGCCGGTTGCCGCGGGTGGCGTGCTGCAGCTTGGCAATTGTATCCGGCGTCCAGACATGGGCCTCGCCACGCAGGCGGTAGGCGTAGTCGCCGCCGACGTCGAGCGCGTGGCGATAGATCGGCACATCGCCGAAGGCGGCCTTGTGGCGAAGCACGCTCTCCATCGCGATCTCGGGCAGTCCGACGCCCTCGACCGTGCTGGCCGTGCCGGTGAAATATTTGGCGATGAAATCGCTGGCCAAGCCGACGGCATCGAAAATCTGCGCGCCGCAATACGACTGATAGGTGGAGATGCCCATCTTGGACATCACCTTGAGGATGCCTTTGTCGATCGCCTTGATGTAATGCTGTTGGATCTCTTCGGCGGTGAGATCGGACGGCAGGCCGGGCTTGAGCGCGAGCAGCGTCTCAAAGGCGAGATAGGGGTTGATCGCCTCGGCGCCGTAACCCGCGAGCAGGCAGAAGTGATGCACCTCGCGGGCCTCGCCGGTCTCGACCACAAGTCCGGTCTCGGTGCGCAGTCCGTGCCGGATGAGATGGTGATGCACCGCCGCTGTGGCGAGCAGCGCCGGAATCGGGATGCAGTCCGGCCCTGCCGCGCGGTCGGAAAGCACCAGGATGTTGCTGCCTTCCTCGACCGCCCGGTGCGCCGCCGCGCAGAGCGCATCGAGGGCGGATTCCATGCCGGCCGCGCCGTCGCCCGCCGGATAGCAGATGTCGAGCGTGGTGGTGCGGAAAGCGCCGTCGACAAGGTCGCTGATATGGCGGATCTTTTCCAGATCGCCGTCGGTCAGGATCGGCTGGCGCACTTCGAGCCGCCAGTGCGAGCCCGCTTGGTCGAGGCCGAGAAGGTTCGGCCTCGGTCCGATCAGCGACACCAGCGACATCACCAGCTCTTCGCGGATCGGATCGATCGGCGGGTTGGTGACCTGGGCGAAGTTCTGCTTGAAATAGGTATAGAGCAGCTTGGGCCGGTCCGAGAGCGCCGAAACCGGCGTATCGGTGCCCATGGACCCGATGGGATCGTCGCCTTTGATCGCCATCGGTTCGAGGAAGAACTTGATGTCCTCTTGGGTATAGCCGAAGGCCTGCTGGCGATCGAGGAGGGCGCCGGTCTCGGCATGCGCGGCTGGCGGCTGCTCCGGCAGGTCCTCGAGCACGAACTGGGTGCGTTCCAGCCACTCGCGATAGGGCTTCGCCGAGGCCAGTTGGTCCTTGATCTCGTCGTCGTCGACGATACGGCCCTCGTCGAGATCGATCAGCAGCATCTTGCCGGGCTGCAGACGCCATTTCTTGACGATCCGCTCTTCCGGGATGTCGAGCACACCGACCTCGGAGGCCATGACCACCATGTCGTCGTCGGTGACGACATAGCGCGCCGGCCGCAAACCGTTGCGGTCGAGCGTCGCGCCGATCTGCCGACCGTCGGTGAAGGCGATGGCGGCGGGACCGTCCCACGGCTCCATGAGGGCAGCGTGATACTCGTAAAACGCGCGCCGTTTCTCGCTCATCAGCGGGTTGCCGGCCCAGGCTTCCGGAATCAGCAGCATCATCGCGTGCGGCAGCGAGTAGCCGCCGGCGACGAGAAGCTCCAGCGCGTTGTCGAAGCTCGCGGTGTCGGATTGGCCCTCCGGGATCAGCGGCCAGAGCTTGGCGAGATCCTCGCCGAGAAGTTTCGAGCTCATGGCGTGGCGGCGTGCCGCCATCCAGTTGATGTTGCCGCGCAGCGTGTTGATCTCGCCGTTGTGGCAAATCATGCGATAGGGGTGCGCCAGCCGCCAGGACGGGAAGGTATTGGTGGAGAAGCGCTGATGCACGAGCGAGAGGGCCGTCACCAGGCGCGGATCGGCAAGGTCCTTGTAGTAGGCGCCGACTTGGCGGGCGAGAAACATGCCCTTGTAGACCAGGGTCCGCGACGACAGCGAGGGGATATAGAAATCCCGCGCCGCGACGCCGCCAAGCTCGGTGCGGGCGAAATTCTGCACTAGTTTGCGAATGATGAACAGGCGGCGCTCGAAACTTGCTTCGTCCGGGCTGTTGGGGCCGCGCGCGACGAAGAACTGGCGCACCATGGGCTCGATCGCGCGGACGTCGTCAGACAGGCAGGAATTGTCCACCGGCACGTCGCGCCAGCCGAGCAACGTCTGCCCTTCCTCGGCGACGAAGCGCTCGATGATAGCTTCGCAGCGGGCGCGGTCGGCGGCCGGCTTCGGCAGGAACACGGCGCCAACGCCGTATTCGCCGGCGGGCGGCAGGGTGAAGCCCAAGGGCGCCGTGACCGCACGGAGAAACGTATCCGGAGCCTGGATGAGAATGCCGGCACCGTCGCCGGCCAGCGGGTCGGCGCCAACGGCGCCGCGATGCTCAAGATTGGCCAGGATCTCGAGACCCATGCGAACGATCTCGTGGCTTTTGCGCCCCTTGATATTTACGACAAAGCCGATGCCGCAGGAATCGTGCTCGTTCCGCGGGTCGTAAAGGCCTTGTCTTTTGGCTACGCCAGACACCAATGTTTCTCCGTTCCCACCTCGATCCGGATCGCGAGGTGTGCTCACGATCCCCGCAAATCCGGCCACTTGGACCAACTTCTTAGCAACTTCTTAGTATGACCGATCCGGGTCGCGAAGGCGACGAATTTCGACCCAGGCAATCCCCGTGGCGGCCTCGCCGAGGCCACTCGGTGTCACACACATCCGGAACAAGGAGATCGCCTCCCCCTCCATAGGGAAAAAAACGCACTGCTGTCAATTGTCAAGGGCCGCGCCCGCCATGTTATGGTCGGGGCCGCTGATCGGAGCGACGAAGAGCCGAGAAAAAGAAGGGGGGAGAGATGGCGACGGAGCGTTGGAAAAACCGGCCGGATGG
>JAJYTL010000200.1 GCA_021793055.1 Pseudomonadota bacterium | reverse complement strand
GCTCGCGGCGATCGCCTCCGGGTTGCCGGGGCCGGGTCCGAACGGATTGCCGCGGACGATGGTGTAGAGCGTGCCGGATTGCGTGGCATAGGCTACGAGGCCGGGCGTGTAAAGCGAGGACGTATCCTGCCCGTAAATCGTGGTCACGCCATGCGCGCAGGCGCCGAGCGCAAGGGCGAGGCCGAGGAACGAAAGGTAGCGACGCATCATCTTCATCTTCAACATGCAAAGGCCCCCGAGCCCCCACAGGCCGATAATACACGGATGAGCATGATGTCATCCAGCGCCGGCTACGATCATCAGCTATGACAAAATGTGACAAAGGCAAATGCCTCGCGGCGGCTATGCGGCCGTTCCCGCCTTGATCTATTGTGGCTCCGGCGCTTGCGCCCCTATGGCTAGGGCAACCTCAAAGGCTGCCGGAACCGCCGCCTCTCGTCGGCAGCCTGAGATCGCGGTGCACAGAGACGCAAAGAACTAGGCCAAAGGCGAACATCAGGGTCAGGAGCGCGGTGCCGCCATAGGAAACCAGCGGCAAGGGCACGCCCACCACCGGCACGAGGCCGCTCACCATCGCGATATTCACGAAAACATAAAGGAACACCATGGTCGTGACGCCGAGCGCCACCAGCCGGCCGAACTGGTTGCGGGAGCTCAGCCCGATGGCGAAGCCATAGGCGAAGATCAGAGCGTAGAGGACGAGGAGCGTCAATCCGCCGACCATGCCGAACTCTTCGGCAAGGGTGGTGAAGATGAAGTCGGTCTGCTTTTCCGGCAGGAAGTCGAGGTGGCTTTGTGTGCCGCGCAGGAAGCCCTTGCCGAAGACGCCGCCCGAGCCAAGGGCGATCTTCGATTGGATGATGTGGTATCCGGCGCCCAAGGGGTCGCTTTCCGGGTGAAGAAAGCCCAGAAGCCGCTCCTTCTGATAGGCGTGCAGGAAGTGCCAGCCGACCGGAATCGCGGCGATGACGAGGGCGAGAGCAATAGCGAACTTCCACCACCGCACGCCGGCGAGAAAGAACATCGCGGCGCCGATCATGGATAACAGGAAGGCGGTGCCGAGGTCGGGTTGGCGCAACACGAGAAGCGTCGGCATGAAGATCAGGGCAAGGGGCGCGAGCAGCCGCCGCATGCGCACCACCTCGTCGATCGGCAGCCCGTTGAAATAGCGGGCGAGGGCGAGAACGAGGGCGACTTTGGCGACTTCCGAGGGTTCGAGTTGGACGGGGCCGAGCGCGATCCAGCGCTTGGCGCCAAGTCCGATCGTGCCCGAGACGTCGCCGAGGACCAGGAGGAGCAGGCTGATGAGATAGATCACGTAGGCGTATTTGAGCCAGAACCGCAGATCGGTGAGGGCCACCGCGAACAGGATCGCGAAACCTTCGGCAAAATGCAGGACTTGGCGTGTCGCCCACGGCCGCATGTGTCCGTTGGCGGCCGAATAGAGCATGGCGATGCTGATGGCGCCGACCAGGCAGAGCAGGAACACGAGCCCCCAGTTCACCACCAGAAGTTTCCGCGCAAGCGGAAGATTTCCCGGCTCGTGGGTGAAGCTGTCGTCCATTTCGTCAGCTCGTCTCTTGTGCCACGCCGTAGAGTCCGCTGGCCGCCGGCCGTGCGAGAGGCGCGAGAAGCTGCGCTTGCAGCATGACGTCATGGGCGATCGCCGCGGCGCGCGAGCTCTCGCCGCCGTGCTCGATGACAAAGGCCGCGGCGTAGCGCGGCGTATCCTCCGGCGCGAAGCAAATGAACAGTCCGTGATCGCGCTCGATCCAGGGCACCAGCTTGTAGCGGCCGAGGCCGATGGTGCGTATCTTGAGGTGGCGCGCCTGAGCGGTGCCGGTCTTTCCCGCCATGGCGAATTGGGGCTCGGTAATGCGCTGGTCGTAGGCGGTCCCATAGGGGTTGCTGGTGACCAGTTTCATGGCCGAGAGAATGAGCTCGACATGCGCGCGGTTGAAGCCGAGCGGGGTGTGCGTCGGTCGGGCCAGGCTCTGCGGCATGTCGTTCGCGGCCATGACGGCGGGGTTTCGCACCATCCGCGGGGTGACGCCGTAGCCGCCGTTCGAGAGCCGGGCGGTCATCACCGCGAGTTGCAGCGGCGTCGTAAGGACGTAGCCCTGGCCGATGCCGGCGATCAGGGTTTCGCCGGGTTCCCAGGGACGGCCGAGCGCCTTTTCCTTCCAGCTCGGTGTCGGAATCAACCCCGGCGCTTCGCCGGGCAGGTCGATTCCGGTGGGACTACCGAGGCCGAAGCGCCGCGCCATGTGGGCGATGTTCATGATCCCCGTACGATGCGCGACATTGTAGAAAAAGACGTCGCAGGATTGCTCGATTGCGCCCTGCAGGCCGATCAAGCCGTGGCCGCCCAGTTTCCAGCAGTGGAACACCGCGTCGCCCAATTTATAGTACCCGGGGCAGAAGAACTTGGTGTCGGGTTGAATGGCGCCGCATTCGAGCCCGGCCATGGCGACCACCGGTTTGAAGGTCGAGCCCGGTGGAAATTGCCCGGTAATCGCGAGATCGTTGAGTGGGTGCCGGTGGTCGTCGTTAAGCCGGTGCCATTCGGCGTTGGTGATGCCGAGAACAAAGTCGTTGGGATCGTAGGAGGGCACCGACGCCATGGCGAGGACATCGCAGGTGGCGGCGTCGAGGACGACGCCCGCGGCGACGCGGTGAGCGGCGAGGCGCTGGCTTAGAAAGCTTTGCAGCCGCACGTCGATGGTGAGGTTGATGTTGCTGCCGGGGGTGCCGTTGTTGCGCTCCAGCTCGCGTACCTCGCGACCCATCGCATTGACCTCGACGCGGCGATAGCCGGCCTTGCCGCGGAGCGCCAAATCGTATTGTTTCTCGATGCCGCTCTTGCCGACCTGGAAACCGGGCAGTTCGAGCAAGGGATTGTTTTGCACGTTCTTTTGCGTTGGTGCGCCGACGTAACCGAGGATATGGGCAAGTTCGGTGCCCATCGGATAATGCCGCGTCAGGCCGACGCCAAGTTGCACGCCGGGCAGCGACGGGATACGAACGTTGATGCTCGCGAATTGCTTCCATGTCAGATGGCTGGCCACCGTGACGGGAATGAACGCATCGCGCTCCTCGATAAGGCGCTCGATGTTGCGCCGTTGCTCGGTGTCGATCGGAAGCATGTCGCCCAGTTTATCGAGCGTCGCCTCGACGTCATTGGTCTGTTCCGGGACAAGCAGCACGCGGTAGTTCCGCCGATTAGTGGCGAGTTCGGCACCGAAGCGATCGAAGATGCGGCCGCGGATCGGCACGATAAAGCGCAAGCTGATGCTATTGTCTCGAGCGAGGAGCTTGTATTTCGACGCCTGCACGACCTCGAGGTCGTAGAGCCGGCCGACGAGGACACCGATCAGTCCGATTTGCGCGCTGCCGATCAGCACAGCGCGGCGCGTCAAAACCTTGTAGCGATCTGCGTCGCGGCGATCCATGGCCTAGTAATGTCCCATGACACGCTGTTCGATACGGCCGAAAACCCAGGCGAACGGTGGGTAAAGCGAAACCGTCAGGGCAACGCTGGTCGCGACCGGTCCGAGGCTAAGGAGCCGCTCGAAGAAAGCGCAACTTATCGCCCAGCGGAATACCTCCGCGCCGATCGCCACCAGCGCGAAACCGGCCCAGCCAACGACAAACGGATTGCTGGCCAGAACCCGGCGTTGTGAAACTGAAAGTTGTCGGACCACAACAAACACCAAAGCGGTCAGGCCGATAATGCCTCCGCCGAGCAGATCTTGCAGCAAGCCGAGCAGGAATACCAGGACGACCGGCATCAGCGTCGGACGGTAGACGCCCCAGTAATACACCGCCGTCAGCGCGAGAAGCGGCGTGATCCGCGTGAAGTACGGGATTTCGAGCGGAACGACGCTGAGGAGGATGAGGGCGAGAGTGGTGACGGCCGGTGTTACGATTTGAACGCTGCCCCGAAGCCGCTCGCCAAGCGGCTGAATCATCGCTTCGGGAGCGCGTGAGGTTGCCCCGAGGGGCCGGTCGCGCTCGCCATCGTGTCGTCCTTGGGCACCGGCAGGCGATAGCGAACCACACTGACAAACTCCACCTCGTCATCATCCACATAGGGCTGGACATGGACGGCGGGGCCGACGACGCGCGTTACCACGCCGACAGGCAAGCCTGGCGGAAACAGACCGCCGTCGCCCGATGTCACGACCTCCTCGCCGGGGCGCGCCTTGGCGCGGGCCGGCAGATAGGTGAGCACGGCTTGCGGCGAGTTGTCGCCGACCAGAATGCCGCGGTAGCCGGAACCCGCGAGGCGTACCGGAACCCGCGAGTTGAGGTCGGTCAAGAGCAGGATGCGGGCGGAGCGGGTGCCGACCTCGACGATGCGGCCAACCAGGCCGTCCGCCGCGATCACCGCCTGATTCGGCTTGATGCCGTCCTCGGCGCCGGCGGCGAGCAAGAGCGTACGCACGAACGGGCTGCCCGAATCGCCGACGACGCGGGCCGAGATGAAGGTCGGAACCGGGCCTCGTGCCATTTTCAGGAGACGGCGGAAGTCGCGGTTTTCGCGTCGATAGCGGGAGGCGAGCTGCTGCCAAATGCGAAGATGGGCATTCTCTTCCTCAAGGCGCCGGTTCTTGGCCCGCACATTGGCCCAGGATCGCGCCTCCGCGATGACCGCGCGCGCCGCCCGGACCGGCTGCTGAATGACAGCAAGCGCCGGCGTCACCGTATCGGCGATGGAAATCCGCCAGTTGGCGATCAGCGGCGCGTCGGCCTTGCCAAGAACGAGAAGACCGAGGGCGGTCATGACAAGCAGCGCGGCGGCGAAGCGATGCGCCGTCGTCTTCAGCGAGAGACCGAGGGTAGAAATGCCGTTGCCCCTTAGACGCACGTCTCGCCTTTCGCCTCTTCAGTTCAGCCCCAACCGGTGCAGTCAGTCCTTGTTCTTCTCCGCGACAAGCTGTCAAGACGGACCTTTTGCCTGCGGCCGGTAGTCCCGGTTACCTATCGACAATCCCTTACTGACCCGATGACCCATCAATACGGCGTGTACAGTACGTGGCGCAAGCTCCGCATGTCCTCTATGGCGCGCCCGGTGCCGAGCGCGACGCACGACAGCGGCTCGTCCGCGATGGTCACGGGCAGGCCCGTCGCGTGGCGCAGCACGTAGTCCAAATTGCCGAGCAGCGCGCCGCCGCCGGTCAGCACGATGCCCTTGTCGACGATATCGGCCGCGAGCTCGGGCGCCGTATGCTCGAGCGCGACCTTCACCGCCTCGACGATGGCGCCGACCGGCTCGGCCAGGCTCTCCGCGATCTGCCGTTGGCTCACTACCAGTTCCTTCGGCACGCCGTTCATCAGATCGCGGCCCTTGATTTCCATGACCAGGCCGTTGCCATCCTCGGGCGGACAGGCGGAACCGATCTGCTTCTTGATCCGCTCGGCGCTGGCCTCGCCGATCAGAAGGTTATGGTTGCGCCGGATATAGGCGATGATCGCCTCGTCCATTTTGTCGCCGCCGACGCGGACGGAGCGCGAATAGACGATGCCGCCGAGCGAGAGCACCGCGACTTCCGTTGTGCCGCCGCCGACGTCGACGACCATGGAGCCGGTCGGCTCTGTCACCGGCAAGCCGGCGCCGATCGCCGCCGCCATGGGTTCCTCAATGAGATAGACGCGGCGGGCGCCGGCGCTTTCCGCCGATTCTTGAATCGCCCGCCGTTCGACCGCCGTCGAGCCGGAAGGCACGCAGATGATCACCTGCGGCGAAGCGAAGGAACGCCGGTTGTGCACCTTGCGGATGAAATGCTTGATCATCTCCTCGGCGATTTCGAAATCGGCGATCACGCCGTCGCGCAACGGGCGAATGGCCTCGATGTTCCCGGGGGTGCGCCCAAGCATCAGCTTGGCCTCGTCGCCGACGGCGAGAACCTGTTTCTTGCCGCGAAGATTGACGATTGCCACCACCGAGGGTTCGTTGAGAACGATGCCGCGGCCCTTCACATAGACCAGCGTGTTCGCCGTTCCGAGGTCGATCGCCATATCGGCGGACATCATGCCGAGCAGTTTGGAAAACATACGGTCTCCGTTCGACGCCTAACCAGACGGCAGCCGACTCAACGGTCAGTTTGGCCGCTGGGCCGGCTGCTGCGAAACAATCCCCCGATGCCCTTCGGGACCGGGGTTAAGCCAATAATGCGGTCGGAGCGCTTTTCGTGCGCTTGACCAAG
>JAJYTL010000199.1 GCA_021793055.1 Pseudomonadota bacterium | reverse complement strand
GTCGTTGATCAACGTCAGAAGGTGACGGGCCGCCTTGCCGACATCCTCGACATAGGCTTGGTAGCGCGGCTGAAGCGGACCGAAGGTGCCAAGCTCCATGACCTCGGCAAAGCCGATGATGGCGTTAAGCGGCGTGCGCAATTCGTGCCCCATGGTGGCGAGGAACTCGCTTTTCGCCTGCGTCGCGGCCATCGCCTTGCGCCAAGCGAAATCGAGCTGCAGGTTCTTGTTGGTCAGTTCTTCCAGGGCCTGCTCGAGCTCGCTGCGCGATTGCCGCGCCGCCGCCTCGGCGGCGTGATGCGCGGTGACGTCCGTCGCCGTGCCGCGATAGCCGATAAAATTTCCCGCGTCGCCGAATACCGGCACGCCGCTCAGGCGGAGCTTTCGTGTCGCGCCGAGCGGATCGTCGATCTCGAAGGCGGCATCGCGAAACGGGCGGCGCAGGCGCAGCGCGGCCAAAACCGGGTTCGGCTCGTAGCCGACCGGCGTGAAGCGCCCGAGCTCGCCAAGGCGTTGACCCCGAATCTGGCTTGGCGGCAGGCCAAGGGCTTCGGTAACGCGGTCCGACACGAAAGAGATGCGGCCCTCGACGTCGGTTTCCCAGACCCAGTCGGAACTCGCGCGAATGACGTCATGGAAACGTTGGCGTTCGTGGCGAAGAATCGCCCGCGCCTCGGGATTGGCGGTGAGTGGCGAGAAGCTGCCGCTGACGGCGATCGTCGGGCCGCCGGGCGCCGACAGCGGGACGTGGCGGCCAGAATAGGTATCCGCCTGATCGTCGCCGCCCAGCGGCTCCTGGAAAACGACCGATTGGTTCGTCTCAGCCACGCGCCGCACGATCTGCCGGTGCAACGGCAGCAGGGCGCGATCCGGCGCCAGGTTCAAATAGGCCGGGTTGGCGTAGATCAACTCGCCGTTCCGCCCCGCTATGTAGATGGGCGGCGCGTCGGCGAAGATCGCGCTGAGGAAGGACGGCCCGAGCTGGAGCAGTTCGGCGAGCGACACGCCTTCTCCGCTGGCGTGCCTGGGGCCGTTGTTGGCGGGATGGATTCGGATCAGGGTCGCTTCGCCGCGGTCTGTCATAGGCTCGTACGCTTTTCGGCCGGGTTGCCGGGATTTTGCTCTAGGGCCGCGACGGCAGCCTGATAGTCGTCTTCGCGCGCCCAGAAGCGAAGCACAGATTTCGCTTGTTGTGAAGTAATGCGATCGAAGAGTCTGAGAAGTTCCTGCAGCCGCTCGGTCGGCACAGTGACCTCTTGATCCTGGGATTCCCGACTGAGAAGAAAGATCGCGCTGTAGCCGGCGCGCGTAAAGCACGCCGCCTTGCAAGCCGCCGCCAAGGCTTCGCCGCCCGGGTCGAAGACGATTCGTTGCACCGTCACGAGATCGATGCCGCAAAGCTCGGCGAGACCGGAAAGCGCCGCGCTGACGAAGCCGCGGCGCAGGTTCTGCACCACGAAGTCCTCGCTGAGCCGGCCGCGCCGGGCAAGCGAGCGGCTGAGCGTCTGAGCCTCGGAATCGGAAGCGTCCAAGACTGTGCGCGTGGTCTCCCTGATCGCCTCGTCGACCAGTTCGAGGGGGAGCTGGAACTTGGTCAGGATGGCCTGACGGAGGCCGGCCGAGACCCACCAGAACATGCGGTGGGCGAGGACCGGCGGCAGATCGCCGCGGCGCAAGAGCGGCTCCTGAAAGCGATCGACGCGACGTGATTCGGCCACCAGATAGGCGAGCGCCTGTTGCGATATCGCCGCGTCCTTGTTGTTGATCAGCACCTCGATCACCGCCTCGTCGCCGTATTGCACCAGCGCGTCGGAAACGGCGGCCGAGAGGCCGGCCCGCGCCGCCACCGCCAGCCGGTGTTCGTGGCTGCGATGACGGACGATCTCGATCAAGTCCTGGTCGTGCAGGAGGCGGCTGTGGCGAAGCAGGGGCTGGGCCACCTCGATGCTGTCGTTGGCGAGAAGGCGGACAAGCTCGCGCGGCGCGTCTTCCTTCGCCAGCCGTTCGGCGAGGTTGCGGCGCACGGTCATCTCCAGATCGTGCAGCAGCTTGCCGAGAATGCCCTCCATCATGGCCCGCTCGCGGTCGGTCAGGCGATTTTCGGGCGACAGGAAGAGGTCGGTCATGTTCTCGAACAGCCGCGTGCGGCTTTCCAGCGCGCGCTCGCGCGCCAGGTTGAGCAATTCTTGGGCCGGGTCCGCTCCAAGTCCGGTCATCGAGGCACCCCCTGCCGCGCCGTCGTGTCTTCGAGGTCGGAAAGCTTTCTCGCCATCGTGTCGGCAACCGTCCACAAGCCGGATGCCGTGACGAAAGCTTTGACCCCGCTCCCCTGACGACGGGCACCAACTTTGAACCAGTTTACCGCAGGGGCCAGTAAAAGAAAACAGAGTTAAAAAAGGGTTTTAAAGTAGACTATGGAGAAAATAATCGCTTCGGTCTGCGCCTCCGGCCTTGGCCGGAAGTCGGGCCCCCTGCGGGGCTGCGGTCGGCGCGTTTCCGCGACCGGGGCCGGGTCGCCGCCGCGTCCGCTTGCGACGCGGTCGGCAATATCCTTGCCTGGCATGCCACATCGTGGCAAAACAACAGGCAGAGGATTGGAGTTCTTAAGAAACTTCAAGTAGAAGGTGGATAGTGCCTAGACCTGTTCGCAAGGCGGTATTTCCCGTCGGCGGCCTTGGGACGCGATTTCTTCCGGCGACCAAATCAATGCCGAAGGAGATGTTGCCGATTGTCGACAAGCCGCTGATCCAGTATGCCGTGGAAGAGGCCCAGGCGGCCGGCATCGAGCAGTTCATCTTCGTCACCGGCCGCGGAAAGACGGCGATCGAGGATCATTTCGACAATTCCTTTGAGCTCGCCGACATGCTGCGCGCGCGTAAGCGCCACGATCTGATCGATGCGATCAACCACTGGTTGCCCGAAGCGGGGCAGGTCGCCTACACGCGCCAGCAGGATCCTTTGGGTCTCGGCCATGCCGTCTGGTGCGCGCGAAATCTGATCGGCGACGAGCCCTTTGCGGTGCTGCTCGCCGACGACCTGATCCTCGGCGAGCCGCCGAGCCTCAAACAGATGCTCGATCGTTATGCAGATCTCGGCGGCAATATGGTGGCGGTGATGGACGTGCCGCGCACGGAGACGCGGAATTACGGCGTCCTCAAGATCGGCCGCGAGGATGGCGAGGTGGTCGAGGTGACCGGTCTGGTGGAGAAGCCCGATCCCGAAGTCGCGCCCTCGACGCTCTCGGTCATCGGCCGCTACATTCTGCAGCCAGAAGTGTTCGCGCATCTCGGCCAGGGGCATTTTGGCACCGGCGGCGAAATCCAGCTCACCGACGCGCTGGCCAAGCTGATCGGCGGCGCGCCGTTTCACGGCTTCCGTTTTCGCGGCCGGCGCTTCGACTGCGGCAGCAAGATCGGCTTTATCGAGGCCAATATTGCCTTCGCGTTGGAGCACGAGGCGCTTGGCGAGAAGCTGCGCCCCTATCTCCGCGACCTGAGCCGCAACTTGTAGGGTCGACATGGACGTCGCGATGATCGGTTCCGGCTACGTCGGCTTGGTATCCGGCGCCTGCTTTTCCGAATTTGGCCACCGGGTGGTTTGCGTCGACAAGGATCATGGCCGGATCGCCGCGCTCGACGGCGGTAAGGTGCCGATCTACGAGCCCGGTTTGGCGGCGCTGATCGCGAGCAACGTTGAGGCGGGCCGGCTGCGCTTCTCGACCGATCTGGCGGAATCGGTACGCGACGCGGACGCGATCTTCCTCGCCGTCGGAACGCCGTCGCGTCGCGGTGACGGCGAAGCCGACCTGAGCTTCCTCTTCGCCGCCGTGCGCGAGGTGGCGGCGGCGCTGGTGCGGCCGACCCTGATCGTGACCAAATCCACGGTCCCGGTCGGGACCGGGCGGGACGTCAAACGCCTGCTCGCCGGGGTTCGCCCCGATCTGGCTTGCGATATCGCCTCGAATCCGGAGTTTCTGCGCGAGGGTGCGGCGATCGAAGACTTCATGCGCCCCGACCGGGTCATTGTCGGCTGCGAAACCCAGCGGGCGCGGGATATTCTGCGCGAGCTCTACCGGCCGCTCTTCCTCATCGAGACGCCGGTGCTCTTCACCTCGCTGGAGACCGCTGAGCTCATCAAATACGCGGCCAACGCCTTTCTCGCCACCAAGGTCACCTTCATCAACGAGATCGCCAACCTGTGCGAAAAGGTCGGCGCCGACGTGCATCACGTCGCCCGCGGCATGGGGCTCGACCGGCGCATCGGCAACAAGTTCCTGCACCCCGGACCGGGTTACGGCGGCTCCTGTTTCCCGAAGGACACGCGGGCATTGGCGAGCGCGGCGCGGCGCGCCGGCGCGCCGATAAACATCGTTGAGACGGTGGTGGCGGGCAACGAGGCGCGCAAGCGAGCCATGGTGGAGAAGATCGTTGCGGCGGCCGGGGGCTCGGTCGCGGGTCTGACGCTCGCCGTGCTTGGCGTCACCTTCAAGCCCAACACAGACGACATGCGGGAAAGCCCGAGCCTCGCCATCCTGCCGGCCTTGCAGGCGGCGGGGGCGCGGATTCGCGCCTACGATCCCCACGGCATGACCGAGGCCAAGGCGCATTTCACCGACGTCACCTGGTGCCGGGATGCCTATGACGCGATGGATGGGGCGGCGGCGCTGATCATCCTGACCGAATGGAACCAGTTCCGCGCTCTCGATCTTAATCGCGCCAAGGCGCTTCTGCGCCAGCCCTTGATGGTCGATCTTCGCAATATCTACGAGCCCGACGAGATGGCGGCAGCCGGGTTCAGCTACCATTGCGTCGGCCGGCCGGTCGCCACGCGGCAAGACGCGTGACGACCGCAGGGCATCGTTTTCACGCGAGCGTTCTCCGCGAGTACGATGTCCGCGGGGTGGTCGGCGAAACGCTCGGCGCGGCGGATGCGCAGGCGCTTGGGCGCGCTTTCGGCAGCCATGCCCTGGCCGCGGGCGTCGGCACGGTGGCGGTCGGCTATGACGGTCGTATTTCGTCGCCGGCGCTGGAAGTGGCGCTTATTCAAGGCCTGAAGGAAGCGGGAAGCGACGTCGTCCGCGTCGGCCGCGGCCCGACGCCGATGCTCTATTTCGCGACCTACCATCTCGGCCTCGGCGGCGGCGTCATGGTCACCGGCTCGCACAATCCGCCGAGCCATAACGGCTTCAAGATGATGCTGCAGGGTAAGCCGGTCTTCGGTGCCGAGATCCAGGCGCTCGGCGCGCGGGCCGCGCGCGGCGACTTCGCGAGCGGCGCCGGCGCCGTGCGAACGATCGCGATCGAAACGGACTACGTTCGACGCCTGGTCAGGGACTACGACGGCGCTCGACCGCTCGCCGTCGCCTGGGATGCCGGCAACGGCGCGACGGGGTCGGTGCTGAGGCAACTCGTCGCGACGCTTCCCGGACGCCATCTTCTGTTGAACGACGGCATCGACGGCACCTTTCCGGCACACCATCCGGATCCGACGGTGGCGGAGAACCTCTTGCAATTGCAGGAGGCGGTACGCCGGGAGGGCTGCGATCTCGGCATTGCTTTCGATGGCGATGGCGATCGCATCGGGGTCATCGACGGCAGGGGGCGGATCGTCTGGGGCGATCAGTTGCTGGCGCTTCTCGCGCGGGAAGTGCTCGCCGCCCGGCCCGGCGCCCCGATCATCGCCGACGTCAAGGCGAGCCAGGTGCTGTTCGACGAAATCGCCCGCCTCGGCGGCCGGCCTGTCATCTCCAAAAGCGGCCATTCCCTGATCAAGAGCAGGATGGCGGAGGAGAACAGCCCGCTCGCCGGCGAGATGAGCGGCCACATCTTTTTTGCCGACCGTTATTACGGCTACGACGACGCGCTCTACGCCGCGGTCCGCCTGCTCGGTTGGCTGGGTCGCGAGCGGCAAAGCCTGGCCGCTCTTTATGACCGCCTGCCGAAGATGGCGAACACACCGGAGATCCGCTTCGACTGTCCGGAAGAGCGGAAGTTTGAGGTGGTGCGGGAGGTGCGCGCCCGGCTCGAGGCGGCGGGCCGGGATATCCTCGCCATCGATGGCGTGCGGGTCACGACGCCGGACGGCTGGTGGCTCTTGCGCGCTTCAAATACCCAGGCGGTTCTGGTGGCGCGTTGCGAGGCGGCGACGTCGTCCGGCCTCGCGCGGGTCAAGGCCGCGCTGTTCGCCGAGCTCGCCCGGAGCGGTTTACGGCCGCCGGT
>JAJYTL010000198.1 GCA_021793055.1 Pseudomonadota bacterium | reverse complement strand
CCAAGGCCGGATGCAAGAAGGTGTTCCGTGACGTGCATGTGAGCGGAGCCAAGACAGACCGTGCGCAGCTTCGCCGGGTGATCGAGGCGCTTGCGCCGGGCGACGTGCTGATGGTGACGCGGCTCGACCGGCTGGCGCGATCCACCCGTGACCTGTTGAACACCCTCGCCGTCATTACCGACCGCGAGGCCGAGTTCCGGTCGCTCGGCGATGCATGGGCTGACACTACCACGTCGCACGGGCGGCTGATGTTGACCGTGCTCGGCGGGCTGGCCGAGTTCGAGCGCGACCTTATCCGCCAACGCACTGCGGAGGGTCGGGAGCGGGCGAAGGCGCGCGGCGTGAAGCTTGGCCGCAGACCGAAGCTCACCCCGCACCAGCAGCAGGAAGCGCGGCGGCGGCGCAAGGACGGTGAGGCGATCCGCGACATCGCCCGCAGCTACAACGTCCACAACAGCACGATTTCACGCTTAGCCGCATAATAGCGGGCTCAGGTAAGGAAATGCCGCATAGAAGGCGCATGCTGATGGAGTTCAAACAACAAACATTGTTCAGCTTGGCCAATATGATTTGTGGCAATTCGGTGGACGGCAAAGCGCCGCTATTCCGCTACAGGAGCAGCAGCTACCTGACTCAGTTTTTTACCGACTGCGGCACCGATTACATGCATGACGGCAGCACCCGGAGGTCGTGGGTTTATAATCGGCTAGTTGAAATCCTTCAGGAGCCACATCCCAACGCGCGCACGCCACCTGACACATTTTGCCGCGTCGTCCGTGTGCTGATGGACAAGGAGGATGCTACGGATGACGATGACTCAGATCGCACGAGGGCGCTTGAAAAGCTAAACGCCACACTTGCCCGCGAGGGTTTTGAAGCCTTCTACGGCGAAGACCGGCAGTGCTATCTTCGCCACATCGGCACCAAAACCGTTGTTCAACAGTCGCCCAATCCGCACCGTCCTCTTACGGTGCTTGAGCAGGAGAAACGCGCGAAACTCATGACCTATCTCGGCAAAATCTCCGAGGACGAGCTAATCGGTGACGTGCTGTTGCCGCTGTTCCGAGAATTGGGATTTCATCGTGTAACCGTTTCCGGGCACAAGGACAAGGCCCTTGAATACGGCAAAGACCTTTGGATGAAATACGCGCTGCCGACAATGCACGTGCTCTATTTTGGCATACAGGCAAAGAAGGACAAGATCGACTCGTCAGGCGTGAGCACCGCCAACGTCTCTGAAATCTATCATCAGGCTTTGATGATGCTTGGTCACGAAATTTTTGACCCAGAGATCGGCAAACGCGTTTTGGTCGATCATGCCTACATCGTTTCTGGTGGCGAGATCACCAAGCAAGCCCGAAACTGGCTTGGCAACAAGCTGGATGCCAACAACCGCAATAAGATAATCTTCATGGATCGCAGCGACATTTTGAATTTGTTCGTCGTTACCAACCTGCCGCTTCCCGCGAAAGCCATTCCGCCGTCACCGCGTGCCGACCTCGATGACGAGATGCCTTTCTGACCAACTCGCGCTTGCTCGTTATAGACCGCGCCAGTTCTTCATAAATTGAAGATCAATCCCTGAAACAGATAATTCCCGGCCAAGTCCGCCGCATCAGGGGTCATCGTCTTTTTACTCCTTTCCTGACCCAAGACGGCTTTCCACTTAATTGCGGAACCGCTTGAATTTCGGCAGCCAGAGCGGCCAAGGCATCCGCTGATCGTGTCTCGCACTCCCAAATTACCTTAGTGACCCAGCCCATCGCTTCCAACTCGGCTCGCTTTCTGGCGTCACGCTCCACATTGCCCGAGAGCTTCTGCCGCCAGAAATCCAGCCGCGATTTTGGTATCCGCGCAGCGGCACAACCGGGATGTTGGTGCCAGAAGCAGCCATGCACGAACAGCGCGAGACGCCGTTGCGGAAACACCAGGTCGGGCACGCCTGGCAATCGGCGCTCTTGAAGCAGGTAGCGCAGACCCGCCGCGTGCAATGCTTTCCGTACGCGTATTTCCGGCTTGGTGTCGCGTCCACGAACGAGCGCCATTTGCGCGCTGCGGACGGGATCGACTGTCATCTCGACGTTCATTCCGTAGGCGGCGGCTCGTCGCTCACGGCGGCAGCCACCGCGTCTTCATCGTCCTTCGCTTCGGCCGCAGTCATGGCGGCGTTCTGGACGAAGGCGCTTAAGAAGCCGCGCACGATGCGCGCGCGGCTGCGATTGGGGGGGTTGGCCGTAAAATGCTTCGCGATCAGCTCCGTGATGACTTCGGGCGACATCTTGTCTTCGAGGCTTTCGGCCATCGCCCAGGAGCGGCCGGGGTGCATCACATCCCAGGGCGAACGCTTGTTCGCGCGCGTGGTGGCGGCGTCGCCGTGTTTGCTGATCCCCCAGCAGATTTCCGTTTCCTTGTTCCAGATTGGCTTGAAGGTTTCAATCAGGTGCCGCTCGGCAACAAGCTGCGCATTGGTGGCACAGACCAGGCGGTGACAGGTGAAGTCGTCCACCTTAAGCGGGTGCGGTAGATTGTGCTTGGTCGCGTAATCACCCACCGTATTTATCCTCTGGCGGTGCTCGGCCAGGCGGCGGTAAAGCTGCGGGCCTTGCTCGCGCGACGTGCGTGCGTCCGCCCTCTCGGGATCGGCCTTGCCGACATAGATCGGCGTTTCGGTGCCCGACACAGCGGCATAAGCCGGGTGGTTGCCGCGGTAGTAAATCGCATAGACGCCGGAACCGTAGGTGCGCGCGATGCGCGCCAGAGGCACCTTGTCCTGCGCGACCAGGGCCAGCGCCACAAGGCGGCCCGCAGTGTCGGGGTTGGTTGGATCGAACGAAGCCCCCGGTTCCTTGATCGGGTCGAGGTCGGAGCGAGCTTCCTCGATCTCACCCATGATTGCCAGCAGCTCGGCCATGGCCTTCGTCGCGGCGGGGCGTGACAGTGTGGGCAGGATTTCCCGCAAGCGGGTCAGCCGCTCGCGCAGTTCGACAATAACGGTTTGCTCGGGGCGGGGCTTCGGAGTTTTCGCCATTCAGGCCGCCACGATTTCTGCGGACGCCGTGCTGGCCAGCGTTTCGGCCATCCAGGTGCCCATGGCTTCGGCGAGCTGCGCCGGCACGGCGTTGCCGAGCTGGCGCATGCTTTCCGTCCACGAGCGGGGGAACTGGTAGGTGTCGGGCAAGCCCTGCAAGCGCGCAGCCTCTCGCATGGTAAAGTAGCGCACGGTGCCGTCGTCACGCACCATCATGTTCTCGCCGCCGGGCACGCCATGGTCGCCCGCCTTCAAGGCCTTTGCCGGTTGATCGAGCGGGCTTCCGGTGTGGCCGGGATACACCCGGGCACCGTCTTGGAAAACGTGATTACCCTTCCCGTTCGGCTCACCCAGGCCCGCCAGTGCGTCGCGGGTTGTGACCCAGGGCTTACCCTTCGGGGCCATGCGCGAGGCGCGCAGCGCACGAACCACGGCGACGTCGGTACCCGGTATGAGCGCATCGGTCGGCTGCTTGAGCCCGTGCCGACGCCAATACTCGCCAGTGACCCACTGATCCCACAGCAATCGCTCGCGCGAATGCGTGGGCATGGGCGCGGCGAGGGTGTCGGCCAAGTCCGCGCGAATGCCAGCGACGATGACGCGATGGCGCTTTTGCGCCGCGCCGTAATCGGCCGCGTTCACCTGCGCGACGATGACGCGATACGCGACCGGCAGGCGCGAGGCTTCCAGGCGGCGCGTGTGGCCGACGTGATCCTCACCCTTCTGGCGTGTGAGTTCGGGGTGGTGAAGGTGCGCGATGATCCAGCGCAGATAATCGGCGAACGCCGGCCGGGCGAGACCGCGCACGTTCTCGAACAGGAACCCGCGTGGGCGAATCTCGCGCACCGCCCGAATTACTTCGGGCCACATGTCGCGGGCGTCGCCTTGCCCTTTGTGCTTGCCCCCGATGGAGAACGGTTGGCAGGGCGGGCCGCCGGCCACCAGGTCGAGGCCTGCGAAGCGATGCCAAGTCACATCGCGCACGTCGGCCTTTTCCATTGGCCACTCGCGCACGTATTTGATCCCACGGCGGCGGTTGTGCAGCACGGTTTCCACCGCATCCTCGTTCCACTCCACCATCAGTTCATGGTGGAAGCCAGATCGGGATAGGCCCATGGCCAGGCCGCCGCAGCCGGTGAATAGTTCGACGCTACGCATGGCGGCTCCCTCCCTGGCCGAAATCAAGCGGAAGCAAAGCACCTCCGTTGGCCTGTTCAATCAGCCTTTCGGCACCCCGCCGAACGAGCCAAGCGACCTTGACGCCGTGCTGCTTGGCCAGACGTTCCAACTCGGCGTGCTGTTGACGGGTGAACGTGGTCGTCACCCGCACAGCGTCGCGACCATCCTTTCCCATAGTCGGTACCCCGCGGCTATCCGCGGCGTTCCGCGGCTATTCACATTGTGCCCCAAAAATCCGTTCGAGGCAATGAAATTCTCTTTTTGTTCGCGCGGCTGAACCGTAGGGCGACAGTCTGACCGATCCGCTTTGCACACTAATTTTCCTACTCTCTGACATCCGCCAACGTGCCAGAGCCGGCTTCGCTTGAGCTGTTCGGTGTCGGAGTTGCCGGAATTGCACGGGCGCGCAGGCGTGCATGCAGCTGAAGGCTTCGTTTCAACAGAGTGAACCGCCCCGGGATTTTCGGCTCCAACTCTCAAGTAGACTGGAGCCATGATAAGCCCAACCCACCATTGCACCGCCGCGTACAGTTTTATCGTATTCGCGAATTATCGATTTCACGAAATAGATAAATAAGGAATTCGTTAAGTTTCATGCCTCTGTCGAGTGCCCCCTGCTTGAACTCACGGATGAAGGCCGGAGGTAGCTTGAAACCGAGCGATACCAGCTCGTCGGTAGGGAGCGAGCCGCGCTGCCGGGTGGCGGCGGCGGGTGGGGCTTTGCTCGGGGCGATGTCGTCAGCGGTGACAGCGGCGGAAGCGACAGGCCGGTACTTCTTCGGCTCAGGCATGCTCCGTCTCCACCCTTGCTTTCGTGTTCTTACGAATTCGCGTTTTCACGAATTCAGGAAATTGCGATTTCACTTCTTGCCAGACGGCCGCGATTTCCTGGGCAGCTGGGCCGGATGGGCTTAGCTCCGGTGCGGTGAGGCCGGACGCCATCGCCGTGGCATAGGCGACGCGGTTCGCAACGAAATTGGCTGCGACGGGGCCGTGATGGGACAGGGCGGCGATGGTCTGAGCCGTAACTTTCGCCTGAGCGTTTGCCTTCGTCATGACGAACAGGAACGGCTTGCCCTTCTGCTTGGCAATGGCAACGGTGTCGCCTATCGCCCACGCATCGAGCGGCGACGGCTGCACGGGAATGAGCACTAAGTCGGCCAACTCGATAATCCTGCGGTTCTGGTCGGTGACGGTTGGTGCGGTGTCGATGAAGCAGATCTTCACACCATCGGCAGCCATTGACGGTAGCGTCGCTTCCAAAGCGGCGTAGGGCACTTCCGCCCGCTCGGGCCGCTCGGCCTCGCGGCGTTCATGCCAGCGGCTGAGTGTGCCCTGCTGGTCGGTGTCGATGAGCGACACTGGGCCGTCGCCGCAGCGCTCGGCCTCCACCCCGAGGGTGGCAGCGAGCGTAGTTTTGCCCCCACCCCCCTTCTGCGAGCTGATAACGATTTTTCGCATTTTCGGTCTTTCCGTATTTCATATTTTCGCGAAAATAGAATTTTACTAATACGCGAATTCGCGCTTTAGTCAAACGCGCCCGCGGCAGAGCTGAGCGTTGTTCTCGACTAAGGGGGAATTTTGCGGCAGGCTTCCGCGTTGCGGGGCCGATTCGCGACCCCGCGTGGCGCAACCGTTCTGGAGAAACCAAGCCCCAGACATAGCAAACCCCGCCAAGAAGGGCGGGGCCGCATACCGGCCGAAGCCGGGGAAACTCACCACGTCGCTGTTGTGAGATTCCCCGAATTCAGGCCCCCCGTCAAGCGAAAACACCGTTTTCGCTGAGAGGGTGCTTTTGTGCCGAGTTTCGGCCCTCCCCGGGCGGGTTGCGCTATGCAGCCTGACGAGGAAAGCCCATGTCTGCAACAGCGACTTTGCCAAATCGCGCGCAAAAGCGGCGGGAGAAGGTCTTCGGCCGGGCGACCGGGCGACCGCTCGACCGCGAGGCCAAGGTGCGAATCATGACCCGGGCGCGGGGCCTGCTGCGCGCTACCGAGCCGGGCAAGCACTAC